>CAYVTJ010000045.1:0-8787 GCA_964454475.1 Microcaldota archaeon
CTTTAAAAGATTAACATGGATATTGCCTTCCCTGTTCGGGTCATACTGGACATTTAAAACAATCTCACCATGATCGATATAGCCTTCTCCTTTCCTATGCCAATGGTCGCCATGTTTTAGATGGAACCATCCATCTTCCATCTTGAAATGCAAATCCCTCCCATCAACCTTCGCAGAAACACAACTCCCTTCAACCATGCTTAAGCTCTTGGGTTTTTCACCTTTTATCTCAAAAGATTCCTGGACCAAGGTTTCGATCTCAACAAGAATAGCCTGTGGAAATTTGTTATCCCTGGTCACGTTGCTGCCTGAGAATGCCAATGGCTGTTTTTCTCTCTCCTTTGCAGTGGGACCTTGGCTCTCCCCCCTGCCAACACTGCCCACCTCATCAATGGTGTCGCTGAGATCGACAATAGCATGTCTTTCCAAGGGCTTCTCGGCTTCCAAACAGGGCAAACGGGGATAACCGCCCCTATTGAATACCGCAAATCCCACTATTTTCTGGCTCATCAATGGATTCCTGCTTACTCCGTCGAAATTCAACCTTTTCCTGCGCTTTTTTCCTCTTGTCATTTATTCACCATGTGTCTTGACCCGGCCATCGAAAGAAGATATGAAAAAGTGAAAGGAGCACCTGCTTCTTCATATCGATCATCCATGTATCCCAGCAGACTTTTTCTCTTGGAATCGCAGTCCTTCAGATGCTTTTGGAGAAGAGCGCATCCACCCTTTAGGGCTTTACTCCTGTTGTTTCCTTTCAACAATCCTGTTATCTTCCTGTCAGCATAATCCGATAGCAACAGCTCGGAGGCTATCGCCGTAGCTTCGATGAAGGCTCTCCCTGTATCAGTATGTGCATTATGCCGGGACAATGCACTATCCCGATACCCTGAGAGTTCATCTATGAAATGTTGCGAAGAATGATAAAACCCGGAATCCTTCTTCAAAATGCCATGATCGAAAGCCAGAAGTATCATACCAGGAAAGATCGCTCCGGCGCTTTCCTTGAAATGATCCTGCATGAAAAATCTTCTCAATCCCGGAATCGATTGGACAAGGATTAATGAATAGCTATCTCCAATGGCCATCTTCCTCGCTTTCCCGATCATCACATCGCCATCAGCAGCGATGTTGATTGCCATACCATAAGGATTGAGGATGGAATTCAATTCTGCAAGCGCCGCCCTCCTGCGCAGACTATCGCTCAGACCGTCTATCAATCGCGACCTGCTTTCATTATTCACTAGGGGGCTGGGAACCATATCCACCAAAGAATGGAATCTATTCTCATTAACAGCATTGAACATTCCTTTTTTGCAAGCTTGGGTGAATCTTACCAGAACAGTCCTGTTGGATTCTATGTCTTTCATAGACGCCCTTAACTCTTTTGGCGCAAGAAGAATCGAGGATGTAACTAGGAGATTAAGATGCCTGTTCGAATAGGTTTCATTTCGCAATCCTTCAAAAACGGATAATGGATTGGTTGTTTGTTTTGCGATTTTTATTAATTCAGATGTCGAATATGCAATATCCAAAGCTTCATCCAATACCTGCTTACCATGTGGAATACGTTGTAAGCGCCTGAATATAAACGCGGACCAATAGACGCGAGCCAGGTCTCTTTTCTTCCAGTCATCAAAACAGCTCGAAATATCACATTCCATTTTCTTTAGAGATTTCAAGAACTCCGTCCCCAGAGAGATCATATTGGCAGATCTGGAGAACACATCATAGGAAGCAAAGCAATCGCTCTGATTGTCCACTATCTCTGTCTTATCCAAAATTTCATTTTCTACAAGATCCACAGTAACAGCAAACCTGCCCCCCACTTCAAAAAGGCTACCTCTGACGAGTCTTTTCTTCGCTCCTTTTATGTCAACTCCATCAACACGTGTGCCTTTTTGCCTGTCCTGGATAATCAACGATCCATCAGAATCATATCCTACGGCCGCATGAAAAGGAGACAGATCCTGTCCATCTAGACAAACCGTTGCTTTGGGATCCTTTCCAAAGACTACAGACTTATCTAAAGGAGACATCAGCACAAATCTTTTTGTGCCTTCTTCGATATCAAAGATGGTTAGAAGAGGGGAGCCGGTGGTATTATAGATTGTGGGGGAAGGTTCTGCTTTCTTCAGGAATATGACATCAAGAGTATACTCCCCTATCCTTATCCTGCTCCCCTTGCGTATGGGCATCACATCCCCTTCGCTCAATGATGAACGATTAGCAATAATATCGCCTTTTGATTCTATCTTGGCGCCCCCGTAATCAAAAGTAATTTTGGCATGCACATCCTTGATCCCGGCTCCGGGCAGGAAATAATGCTCTGGCCGCTCTTTGCGATCTGCTCCTATAGTAAGTTCCGAGTCTGAGAGAAAAGCCACTTTGGACTTGCCTCTCTTCCTGATGAAGAAACCAATAGCGCCTATATTTTCAGAAACAGGAGTCAGCCCTCTTCTCAGAGGCTTTGGGACTATCGAGGTCCTTTTTGTCTGACGGGGTTCTTCCAAAAGTGGCGCACCACCTCTTAAAAAAACAGCATACCTGCACGTCCTGTATGCCATGCCATGGTTTTTGCCCAATACACTGAAATTCAGCCTGCCCTTTTTCCCTGTCAATAGATACACCTTATCTTATACGATATCCTGTTCTGATTTCCCCAAGAGATGATTCAATAAACCTGCAAGGATTGGATTGTCCGAGTCGCCGAATCCCTGATTAAAGGCCTGGGGAGATATCAGATCTGTAAATCTTACACCTAAATAATCAAGATAAGTAAGCTGAATGAAATTCAAGAGCGCCAATTCTCTGACTTCCGACCCTCTCTCTATAACTCTTTTAAGCAATTCTACCGAATCAATGATACGACTATCAGATGTCTTTGATAATTTAGTCAATAATGCCTGCCATTTCCTGTTATCTGAACCATAATGCAGAGCAACAGCAAGAGAAACCGCCTCTTCTATCCTGTCGGCTTCCTGGAAATATTTCTCCCTGATGGCCCTATCGAATCCGGACTTCTCAGAGATATATTTATGTAATTTGTAAAAGTGGGCCTTTTTACCGAACGCACCCCCCCCTCCGAGAAATACGATCTTCTTGCTGCCAGAAATCTGTTCGTAATATCCTTTCCTGCTCATCCATCTGCCATATCTCGCATTCTGAAGCTTTGAGGTGAACGCCCAAATACTGCCATTAGCCTCACAATACGAAGAGACTTCGCCTATAATTACCTCGCTACCGTGCATCCAGGCCGCTATTCCGTTTTTGATGAGATAAGTAGACATACTTGCAAGCTCATCCTCATAATTGCGTGATAGATCTTTTCTATGAAAAGGCTCTGCCAATGCATACAGGAAATCCATCCTGGCTTCATTGTTATTTGCCATGGCTTCCCTTGCACGGGAAAGATTTTCCTTGGTGGGAGTGACATGAACAAGACCACTCTCCAGTGCATTGGAAAATGAGGAAAGCTCAAGGAAAGCCCTGTTGCCTTCAATATGCTCGAAGAATCGATTTGGATCTCCTGAGGCTATTGCTCTTCTCACGAGACACTCCATTGATTCCAGGAGGTTATTCTGTTCATCCATGAAAGATCCATTCATCCTGTCAACTTCACTGCACATTCTGTTTATCCAGCATTTCTTGGCATATTGGGTTGGTCCGGAAATCTGAGATATTTCTTTTTCGATTCTCTCCAAAGAGGATAAGAAAGTGGAATTTTTCATGGATTTATCAGCTCTGGAAAAAATCACTGGCGAAGCGGTATGGAAATCGCATGTATCGAACCTGGAACCCGGTCTGCTAATACTACAAACTACTAATCTCCGTGAATCATATGAAATCTCTGAGCCGATCTCCAGGGGCCTGACAGTGTATTTGGTAGAATCAGGGAATCTCTCATGCATGGACAGTATTCCATGATCATCCAGTATTACCATGGAACTTTCATCCCCCTCTGCTAACGGAGGCAGGGATAAACTGCATGAATCTGACCTAAGGCTCACCACTTGCTTCTTTAGCCCATCCTGGAAAAGAACAACCGCCTCATAGACCTGAGGGGATGGAGGCAAAGATGTCTCTGAATTCGCCTGTTCTTCATCGAAAAAATATTCGGATGGTCTGGATGGTGGCGGCATAGGGCATTCTGAAGGTCTCTCTGCAGTAATGCCTAACGCATCATCAGATTCCATCTCTACAAACTCAGGATCAAAGCTGATATCAAACTCAGGATCAAAAACCGTACGTGCTTCTTCCTCCATTTCAGAGGACGGAGGAGGCATTATCTCAGAATGAATTTGGTATCCGTAACTCTCAGGGTATTCTGCTGTCCTGCAGCTCCCCTTTGATTCAGGAGAAAACTGAAACCCGAAGATGCTGCTTCCTTCTTCTAAATCTCCACTATGATCGTCCCATGTCAGATCCGAACCTTTTAAACCCCCTAAATCTGATGTTACATCTGAAAGGACGGAGGAGGAGCTTGAGTGTTCCTCCCTTTTTAGATATTCTTCCGGAATAGTCTCCTGCCGAGTAATATCTGTTTCAGAGGATTGTCCGCCAGGGTCATCGAAAGAGAGATCGAGAGTATAGGAAGGAGTGGCCTCCTGAGGACTGCCCATGTCCTCCAGATTCACTGACAATCGATCATGGTGCTCTTCTGATATGTCATCCTTAGAGTCATACAAAGATGGCAAATCAGGAAGATCTAACTCCGCCCCCTCTCCCAAATCCCCGGAAGGTTCTACATGTGTACTCTCCCCAATGATAAGAGAGGGGGTAATAAGGCTTAGATATCTATTGATATGATCATCATCAGGATAATCTCCAAAAGAATCCCCATTGATATGAGTCAGGAAAATCATCTGTGTACCTACTATAATTGCTTCTCCTGGTTTTATGGGCCTATCAAAGATGACAGGGCCTTTTTCCTTATATACCCCAACATTATCAGAAGATCCATCAGGAACAGAGGATATGTAAACCGGGAATTCAGATTTTGGTTCTATGATAATCTGCTCACTATCTTCAATAATAATTTCTGCATGAATTTGGGATATGAATTTGCTATCCAACCTTATTTGACACTCATCCGATTTACCGATCTTCACAAATGTAATATCTTCATTATGATTCTGGGCAACCATCACTGTTTTTACCCTGCTTCCATCAAATACTCTGAACCTGAACCCTTGCTTCTCTTGCTCGGGGAGTTCTTTATTCTGCACAGTAGGTTCTTTCTTAAGCAGTATTTCTTCCTGGAATGGAATCTCCGGCAAACCGCCTCTTAAGACTATTGCATATTTCAGAGCCCATCTTGCTCTTGATGAGGAAACAGACCATCTGGAAAATTTTTCTCTTTCTCGGCAGGATGGATTTTTGGTCTCTCCCCCTCTTTCCGATGAATAGATAACTTGATTTCTTTTCCGGGCCATGAGAATCTTCCTTGGGATGATGAATATAACACTAAATTTAATGACATATAACCTATTTAAAATGTATCGTTTGATGGTTATTCGAGTATTTTTTATGTAAAAGGCACCAAATCAGACAGGTAATACAAGCGGAAAATCCGATATCATCAAAAGCAATTATAAAGATTTGGCAATATCTAAAACCAATCAAGTTTGTTTAAGAGAAAGAAGGCGAGGGCCCATGGATTTTCCGAATATCTTCAGAGGGGACTACAAAAGATTGGCATTGATCCCGATCATCCTTGTCCTCATATCACTATTTTACATCCCAAAAGTGGATATGGGAGTCGATTTCACAGGAGGAACTCTGATTTCCCTCACCCTGGATGAGAAGGTTGATGCTGATGAACTCAAGGAGGATCTTCAGTCAGAGGGGCTTGAGGCTGATGTCAGGGTATTTGATACTGCAATAGGTTTTAAGGCAGAGGTGGAGGTTTCTCAGGATGAGAATCTGATAAGGGCGGAAGAATTAAAGGAGGAGTTCGAAGAAAGGCTTCCTGATGTTTCGAGATTGGAGATTCAGTCGAACACTAACGAAAGCGCCATCCCTGAATACAACGCCAAGAAAAAAGAGATAGAGGGGATTGCAGATGAAATGTTCGCTCTCGCTGATGTGGTTCCTTCTGAAAACATGACTGGCATGAATGATCTCGAACAGGGATTCTCGGATGCATATCAGCAAGTTTATGAGAACTACGAGGAATCGATATCCGCGCCCATCGATAAATATATTGATTACAAGTCGATATCCGTACAGACAGTGAGTCCTGTCCTCAGCACCCATTTCATCGAAAGCGCCCTGTCGGTTGTGCTTCTTTCAGTACTCCTCAGCATCCTTGCGGTTTTGTTCTTTTTCAGGAACACCATGCCCCTATCCTCGCTGGGTACCGGCGTGGTGGGCGCATTCATACTATATCTCATCGCCGCTTTCATAATAATGCCGTCATTCGGGCCTGTGATAGGGGGACTGGCGATAATAGCGGTCGCTGTGATAGGGTTCATTCTGGTTCTTTTTTACCAGAAGGAGCTTATTCCGAGTGTCGCGGTTGTGATCGGTGCATTCTGTGATATTGCCATAGCCCTGGGTGCTATGGGTCTTTTTGGGATTCCACTCACTCTCCCCTCATTCGCGGCTCTCCTCATGCTTGTGGGATACTCCCTTGATACCGATATACTGCTCACTATGAGGATGCTGAAACGACGGGGGGATTCAAGGGAGAAAGCCCATGATTCGATGAAAACAGGACTGACAATGAGCACCACAGGCGTTATAGCCTTCACCTCTCTTTTCATATTATCTACGCTTACACATATTCCTACCTATTTCGAGATTTCGGCGGTCGCACTTGCAGGGCTCTTTGGTGATATGTTCGCAACATGGGGAATTAATGCAGTGATGCTTCTCTGGTATGTTGAGAAGAAAGAGGGATCATAATGGACTGGTACAAAGACTACAAATTTTTAGCAATGGTAGCACTCTTCCTCCTTTTCCTCGGAGGAGTTGTCATCTATCCAACATTCGCAGGTCTTCTGCTCATCTTCTCACTCATGATATTCGGGACTCTCTGCATGTTATGGAAAGGGCCCCACATCAAGATAGGAGGCCTGATTCTTATCGTAATCCTGGCTATCGCAAATATCGGATTGAACGGGATGAAATTCGGAATAGATTTCAGCGGCGGGACAAGGATACCGATCGTTATGGAACACAAGGTGGACAAGGATACGAAAAACGAACTAGTGCAGACTATAAAGAAGAGGGTGAGTGTCCTGGGGCTTACCGAAGCAAAGGTGAGAGCCATAGGAGATACCCAGGTAAACGTCGAGATTCCCAGCACTGACGAGGAAACGATCAACAGCATTGAAGAGACTCTTTCCCATCAGGGGGTCTATATGGGAATCGTTGATGGAAAAATCGCAGTAACAGGCGAGGACATATTCGCATCATCGATCACTCCACAAGGTTCTGCCCAGCTCCAGCAATCGGGCGCAGACTGGGGGGTGTCATTCTCTGTCGACCGCGAAGGAGCCGAAAGATTTGCCAGCGCTGTCGAGGGAAAGGCAGATTATCCAATATACATGTTCCTTGACCGGCCCACTGATGCAACTCTTTTCTATACAGAAGATCAAATGCGGGAGTACATCCCTGATGGTTCCAACATGAGAGAAACCATGAATTCGCTTGAAGATGCTTTCAAGCTTGAAGAAGGAAATGATATTACTGTGCATATCATTGATGATATGGAAAATGTCACGCCAAGAACCAACACGACCAAAGCACTCCTATCTGAAACGATTTCTGAAGACAAAAAGAGAATGATTGAAGACCTGGGTTATGATGTTGAAGAATTTGAAGAGAACGAGATGGAGATTGAGTTGACAAGGACGGAAAGCGGAGTCCTCACAGTAAAAAAACTGAAAGTGATAGGCCTTCTCAGTTCACCATTCCTTGCTCTGGAATTGACTACAGGTGTTCCAAACTACAATTTCGGGATCACAGGTAGCGCCGAGGGAACCACCAGACAGGAGATAGCCGAAGACGCCCAGAAGAAGACAAAAGGCATTGAATCCGTACTGAAAGGAGGGTCCCTCCCGGTGCAGATATCACTTGGAAGCAGAACAAGTCTTCCGCCTTCCCTTGGGAGTGAGTTCTTAAGACTCAGCCTCATAGCAATCGTTGGGGCATTGATCACCATATCCATCCTCATTGGATTGAGATATATGAATATCATGGCAACACTTCCGATTGTAGCCATCAGCATCGCGGAATTGATAATACTGCTTTCCATATTGGGATCATTTACCATTGACCTCGCGGCTATGGCAGGCATTATAGCAGCGATAGGTGTTGGTGTGGATGCCCAGATAGTAATTACTGATGAATTGCTGAAAAAGGACGGACATACGAGGGACGATAAGATGGATCACGCATTCGGCATCATCAAGACCAATGTGGTCGTAGCGACTGCATCCATGATCCCATTGTTGTTTTCCGGCCTTGTCGAGGTGATAGGATTTGCAATATCAACAATCATGGGTTCCATTCTGGGATATCTCCTCACCAGACCAGCATACGCATCTATTGTCGGACGGATAATCGGCAGGTCGGAGTAGAGGACCAGAATAGATGTAATAAAATCATTTTTCAAGGCATGCCGATGGCATAATATTTATCAGGATATTTGGTGGACGAGAGCAGGGGCAAGGTCAATGAGATTTGTAAAAATTTGACTTCGCCAGATTAAAATAAAGAAGGCCGTCTGTTTTATCTTTCTTGTGAACAAAATGAAAAAACAGAACGTAACCTTCACAA
>CAYVTJ010000046.1:0-8773 GCA_964454475.1 Microcaldota archaeon
TACTAGAAACCACCACAAAATAAACTCAGGATTTAACTACCTTCGGAAGTACTAGTAACACATGACATCTTCCCCGCCCTAAAGAATTGCCCTGTGTGCCGAAGCTACATCGAGCTTCGGGTGCGATGCGGGGGTTCCTGTTGAATTTACTGAAAAGCAGATACAATTAATTAGGCATTAGAATGAGATGCCAACAACTTAGAGCAGCACTAGAAGCAAGTTTGCGTGTAGATTCCTTTGATAAGCTAGTATCTGGGCAGTCCTGGTGAAAAGAATATCATCTTATCGATTGCCGACTATAAGGGAATATTAGTTGATAATTTCCCATCTCTATAAAAACCAGTGAAATATTCAGCTTAAATTCTCAAGTACTTCCAAAAGATTTTCATTATTCGATATGCCAATACTCCCCACTAATCGACGGATCTTGTGAGGGTGATCTAATGGGTAGTCTATAAATTTTGACCACGAGTGAATGATTGTATTCTCTTTGGATCAAATCGTCTGCCATTTGGTTTTCAGACAGGGGGTTCGTTCGGAAATGTGGATTTTATTTTGAGATATGTCTCTTTAATTTCAAGGGGTTGCCGATGTTGGTCTTGATGCTGGTTTTGTCTCAAGAAGCAATGCGTTTAATCATGGATACTGATACAATACCCCACACCCATCCAAAAAATGATCAACACTTAATAGAGGCTAGGGTTAATGAAGAAAAATACTGAAAATGTAAGAATTTAGTTTTTGCCCGCACTCATATGCTTCATCGTCTGATATGGGTATTCTTATCAGCAGTCGTCTCCAGAAAACCAAGGCTCCTGCAGTCGACAACTGTGATTCTACGGGAAAATTTTAAATTGATACCTGAAAATTGGTTGTTGATTCTCAAAAATGGATAAGAGCATGTCATACAAGACTACAGCCGGAATATTGTTACTTCCCACAAAAGAAGATTCACAAAACCATTATCGGGGAAAGCCCACAAGCTCAAAGATGTTGGGGTTTTTTCAAGAGTTACAGTACTCAATATATGAATACTCATACTTGCATATTTTGAGCATGGGATCAAAGTCAAGCAGTTTAATCAGAGCCATCTATGACGCAAGGCCTGATAAAGTATAATCTTTATTAATCTGCCTAATGATATCTAGCCATGGAATTCGATGAGCTTCTTATTACTACAGGTGTTGATGCTCTGGTTCGGCTCGTTAAAGAGAAAGGAAGGGTGAGTCTTGAAGAAGCTGCAGATGTTCTTAATATTTCTGAGTCTAAGATCGAGGAGTGGGCCCACGTACTTGAGGAAGAAGGCATTCTGTCTATAGAATATCGTTTAACCAAGATATACCTGGTATGGGTAAGCGCTACTCCTGCCGAGATCGAAAGGGAACGGGAATCTTTTTATAAGCAGAAAAGAACATTGCAAAAAGAAATCCAGAAAGTCCGGGAAGAGATAGCACCTAGGAAAGAGGATGTGAGTGGTCTTCAGGAAGGTTTCGAGGAGTTCTACAATAGAATAAGTTCTCGTCTTGAAAAGATGGAAAAAGCAGCAGCACCGCTTCTAGAGAAAAAAGAGAAAACGGAAAAAGGATTTGAAGAGAGCAAAGAGCTCCTTTCAGAGATGGAATCCAAACTAGGTGGGATAAAATCGTCAATCAAAGAAGCTAAAGGAGATTTAGGCGATGTTAAAAAAACTTTCGAGTCGCAAAAGAGCAAATTAAGCCTTGAGCGGATCGAGAAATATCAGAGTGATTTGAAGGAGTTGGAAGATGAAAGTGAAAAGCTCAAGAAAAGGATTGAGCAGAAAGGGAAGATGCTTCCGAAGGATGTGACAATCCCAAAGATAACAGACATTAAGGAAAAATTCAGTAGTATCCAAGAGGAATTCAGAGAAATCAAGCAAAGGAATTACAGATTAAGAGAGGATTTGATGAACCTCAAGGAGAGCAAAAATATACTTGGTGAGATTGATGCTTCCCTGGAGAATCATGATAAGAAAATGAAAAATCTCAAGGAGGAGGCCAGCCAACTGACTAAAGAAGCTGAGAAACTAAATACAAAAAGTAAAAGAATAATGAGTGAGGCCAAAGAGAATGCTGATACGATGGAGCGGTTTTCAGATTCCCTCGATGTTGCCAAAGGAATATTGAGGAGATTCCCTTCCCAGGAGAAATTGATGGACGAGCTCGATAACATCGGGATGAAAGAGAGGGAGATAGATGAAAAGACCGAATCTCTCAAAAAGATACTTGATGCAGTTGGTGGGAGGCAAGTCTCACTCAAAGAATATCAGGAACTCATAAAGAGCATGGAGGAAAAGATGGACAAGATGCGAGCGGAATCCGACAGGCTTGAATCAGCACTAGAAGATGAAAAAACAACTTATTTCACATTTCAGAAAATAAAGGATAGACTGGAGCCATCCATAAAAACATACAGAAGAGAGATCAATGATATTGAAAAGAATTTGCAGGATGCCATTTCAAGAGTGGAAGAGGATAAGGAGAGTATGGAGGTTGAGACAAGGAAGCTTAAGAGGGGTATGGGAAAAAAGGACATAAAAGAAGCTGCGGAGATGGCCGAAGATATCAAAGAGAAACGAGAATCTTTGGAAGAGATAAGAAGCTCTATCCGGGATCTCAAAAGAATATCTGATAATCTCAATAAAAGGATAACGCTTCTCTCGAGAGAGGCCAGGATTCTGGAACTCAGGGGCATGGATGTCGAAGAGGAAGAGAGCGAAACGCCCACAAGCTCTCCTGAAGAGATTAAGGAAAAACTCGATCTCACAAAAGAGGAAGAGATGGAATTCAAGAAAAAGAGGGATGAACTGAAGAGGCTGATAAAGAAGCTTTGGGAGAAGTAATCCTTCTTATAAGGTTTCAATTATAGATGAAGTGAATTATGGTGATATGAATGCCGAAAGGGGAAGATCTAAAAGATAGGATCAGGGAAAAACTCAAGAAAAGAGGCGAAAAAGGCAAGAAACAAGAGAAGAAGACTATTTCAAAGGATACAGCTGAGGAAGAAGCAAAGAGAAAAGATGTTTCGGAAAAAGGAGATGACCCGCCCCAGGAGCCACCAGAACCAGAAGAACCTCCAAAAAAATCTGCTCCAGTTCCTTCACGAGTTAGACCAACCCTCCTCTCAGCGTATACTTATAATAGCGAAGGTCTTCCCGTAGAAGTAAGGGTCGCGCGGACAAAAGACTTCGTACCTCACTATGATCTTACTATCCCTGGGATTGCAGAAGGTACGAAATTGATTCTTGAGACAAAGCTCAAAGGCGAGCTTGTAACTGGAGTGAAGCTTGATATCAGTGAAATTCTTGATCCAAAAAAATATGAGGAGGTAAGAGCCAAATTCCTCAGGTCTGCAAACGATATATTAGAGAGAAGTTTCCCATCGTTATCTGCTGATAAGAAAGATGTATTAGCGGTCTATCTGATTCAGCACACGCTTGGGCTCGGAGAGATAGAGCCTCTTCTTTCCGATGATCATCTGGAAGAGATAACAGTCAACAATGCCAGGGAGCCGGTTTGGGTTTATCACAAGAAATTCGGATGGTGCAAGACAAATATTAGCATAAAGAATGAGAATATGGTCTATGATTATGCAAGCATGATTGCAAGGAAGATCGGAAGACAGATTAATGTTCTGAATCCGATGATGGATGCTCATCTTCCTAGCGGTGATCGTGTGAATGCCACTCTTTTTCCGATTTCCAATTTCGGAAATACTATTACCATCAGGAAATTCTCCCGTAATCCCTGGACAATAATAAGATTTCTCAAATCCAAGACCATCTCTGCAGAAGTTGCAGCCCTCATCTGGTTGTGCATCCAGAATGAGTTGTCCCTTCTTGTAAGTGGTGGAACTGGTTCAGGTAAGACATCATTCTTAAATGCCATGGCGGGTCTCATCCCTGCGAATCAAAGGATAATCAGTATCGAGGATACCCGGGAGCTAACTCTTCCAAGTTTCTTGCAATGGGTGCCTATGGTTGTTAGAGAGCCTAATCCTGAGGGAAAGGGAGAGGTCAAGATGCTTGATCTCATGGTCAATGCTTTGAGACAGAGACCTGACCGTATACTGGTCGGTGAAATAAGGAGACAGAAAGAGGCCGAAGTCATGTTCGAAGCCATGCATACAGGACACAGCGTTTATGCCACTCTGCATGCTGATAATGCAGAACAGACAATATCCAGGCTTACCAATCCTCCGATAAATGTACCAAAGGAAATGCTTGATTCTTTGGCAGGGATTGTTGTCACCTTCCGTCATAGAAGATTCAATATTCGCAGGATTCTGGAGTTCGCAGAGGTTACAAAGGACGGTGAAGAGAGTACGATTTACCGATGGGACATCAAAATCGACAGAGTAAAAGGCGTTGCCAAGATGGATCGATTGGTGGAACTCCTCAGCCTTTATGCAGGCATGGATGTTAAAGAGATAGAGGATGATGTCGAAGAGAAGATAAGCATATTGAAATGGATGGAAGACAATGATTACGATGATGTCAACGAGGTCGGTGAAATCATCGCGCAATATTATATGGATCCTTCCAGTGTGCTTGAAGCGGTCAGGAGTAATGCCAGGTGGAAGTTCAGAAGATAGGTGCTTTTAGATGGATGATGGAGATTTTGAGTCGATCCAGGATTATGTGCGAAAGCTCGAGAAATCAGCATTGGATTATAAGCCATACCAGGGAGATATTACTGTTGAAATGTGTGTCGATTTCTCACCGCCAGAATTCATGGATATGGATTATCAGGATCTTTTGAATTCCTTTGAGAGAGTGGAAAAGATTAGAAGCACCAGGAGAATGAATATATTTGAAAAAAAAGAAGCGCCTACAGAACGCTTAGAGATTTCAGCTGAAGAAAAAGAGAAGAGCAGGATGATTGAGTCCAATCTCAAGGAGATGACTTCTGAGACCCAGGAGATGGTAGAAAAGGTTGGAGCAGAGATGGAGAAATCAAAAGCAAGAGAGGCTGTGGGAGAGGTCGAAAGATCTGAGATCCCGGTAGAAGAAAAACTTCCATCCGAACAGACCATAGAATTCGAAACCATCAGTACTGAAGAGAAAAAGAAGGTTGATGAAACTGCCGAGCATGAAGAGGCTGTTCAGCCACTTCCCAAGACTCCAGAGGTTCCATTAACTGAGCCTGAGAAAGTAACTCCCCCTGTTAAGGAAAAAAAGCCTGAAGAGAAGAAAGCAGAGGAATTGGTATTCAAAGTGAGTATGCCATCAATATTGGGGGAGGACCCTAACGAAGCCGCAGAGAAGGCTTATGAAGAGATGCAGAAAAAGGTCAAGAACACTCTGGGTAAATCTGTTGATGAGTCAGAGCTCAAGAAGAAAATGCTGAATCTCACAAAACAGCTATTTAAAGAAAAAAGCGTCAATAAGAGGGAGGAGTTGAAGGCCGAGATAGCAGTGCTGAAGAATATCCTGAGTGGGAAGACCATGAAGGGTAAAGGAAAACAGAAAGTAACACAAGGCATAGCACATTCCCAGCTCCTTGAATCGATAGTAGGAAACCAAAAATCAGAGTTCGCATCAACAAAGGAAAAGATAACCGGACCATTCAGGAAACAGCTTGAGAATGCAAGTAAGAAATACTACGATTCCATCACCGGAAAGAATCCGAAAGAGAAAAAAGAGATGTATGCTAATTTCGTACAGATGCTTCATTCCCTTTCCGAGCAGGTTCCGGAAGTGGTCCAAAGCTATCAAGACTATCTCATGCAAAAGCATGTCGCCGAAATAGAAAAGCTTGAACAGTCCCTCAGCAACAGAGAAAAGAAGATCGTAGAGGATGCGGAAGAACGGGAGAACAAGATACGCGAAAGTTACCCAGAAGAGTTGTCAAAGATACAGAACATCCTGGCCCTGGAAATCAATAATACGATTGAGGAGGCAGGTGAGGGTATAGAACCCTTGGAAGAGGAAAAGGAGATGAAGAAACCAACTATTAGTGAGGAGTCGAAAGACATCATATTCGAAATAAATGATCTTGATGAAGGAACACTTCTTTATTATCTGCATTCAAAGGATAAGGATTATTATAAAAAATATGAAAGACGAAGTGTCTCAAAGGCAGAGGCATTGCTTAAAGCAAAAGCCTTGATGGCAAAGGAGAAAGGTTTAAGTGATAATATGATAAGGAAGTATTTCAGTGACAAGGAGGAGTAATATGTCTGATGAGAAAAATAAAAAGAGAGAATTTCTGTCATCGCTTGCAGAGACGTTTTCATCTAAATTTCCCAACCTAAGGAAAAAGCTAAAGCTTGCGGATTCTCCTGATACGCCAGTCAGCTTTTTGAAGAAAGCACTATCATCGACTTTTTTCCTGAGTTTGGCGCTGATTGTTATAACAGCGTTATTTATTCTTACAAATGAGCTCGGATTAATACTTTTGATTCCTGCGATCATTCTTTTTCCTTTGATCATATTCGGGTATTTCATGCTTTATCCTGATGCAGCGATAGTGAAGAGGACCAAGGAATTGGATTATGAGGTGGTATTCGCAGGAAGGCACATCGTTATTGCTCTTCAGTCGGGGATGCCTCTTTTTGACACCTTCGTAGGTACATCAAAAGGATATGGTGCCATAAGTAGGGAGTTTTCAAAAATAGTCGACAAGGTGGTTGTCGGTGCTCCCACCACACAGGCCATAAGGGAGATTGTTCAGGATAATCCTTCGAATTATTTTGTGCGGATGATGATGCAGATTGCTAATTCCCTGGCGAGCGGTGCAGATGTTGGCGAATCGATGGAATCAGTGATGGAACAAATATCAAAAGAGCAGATGATACAACTAAGAGAATACAGCCAGAAGCTAACGCCTGTGGTTATGTTCTATATGGTTTTTGGGATAATCGTCCCGTCATTAGGTATTGTCCTTGCAACAGTGATTTTCTCGGTATTCTCAGGATTGGGAAGTGGGGGGCTTGGTTTAACCTCTTTCATGCTTGTCCCTGCCTTCTTCTTCATAGCGATAGTACAATTTCTCTTCCTGGGGATAATTGAAAGTTCTAGGCCGAAGTATCTTATATAGGTGTTTATCATGAGAAATCAATCCATCTTTGAATACGCTGGAAGGTTCTTCTTCAGTAGGGAGAGGGTGAGAAAACTTGAAAAGGAACTAACCACAGCAGGAATTGATCTTCCTGCCGAATCCTTTGCTGGATATGCTGCAGTTAACATTCTTGTCATATCCTTTTTCCTTACCCTTATTCTCATGGTAATCCCTCAATTTGGAGGGACTATTTCTTCTTTGATAAATCAGGTCCTTCCATTCGAGATTCCGTACGTACTGCTGGGGCTTCTCGTGTTTGTCATAATGCTTGTCCTTGCTTATCTATCTGCGATGGTCCTAATTTCTACATACCTGATCATGAATGCTGAGAACAGAAGGAAGAAACTGGAATCAACTCTCCCTGATTTCCTTACACTTGTAGCATCTAACATCAAAGCAGGGATGACTCTCGATTCAGCCATGTGGTATTCTGCCAAACCTGAGTTTGGCCTTCTTTCTGAAGAGGTTAAAAGGGCTGTGAAAGGCTCTTTCAGTGGAGAGTCTATGGAGGATTCACTAGATCATCTTGCCAGCAGGTTCGATTCAAAAGTCTTTGACAGGACTGTTCTGTTGCTGAAACAGGCTACTTCTACCGGAGGTGAGCTTACAGAGGTCCTTGAAAGAACAACTGAAGATGTACGTAATACTCTTATAATGAAAAAGGAGATTTCTGCTTCATTAATGATGTATGAGATATTCGTGTTATTCGCAGCAATCGCGGGAACTCCTCTCCTTTTTGCAGTATCCGGGAAACTTATCGAGGTCTTTGAGAGGATATCCCCTCATTTACCAAGCGGAGGAACAGGTTCTTTTGGATCTTTCCAGGCTATTCAATTATCAGGTCCGGTAATCTCTTCCGCAGATTTCTTTTATTTTTCCATACCTACAATCTTCATAACAGCGCTTATTTCATCGTTTATGGTAAGCGTGATAAGGACAGGGACAAAAAACCAAGGTCTTAAATACTTCCCATTTGTACTAGTTCTTGCTTATTTAGTATACTATGTGATAGGGATGTTTGTGGATTCATTCTTTTCAATGTTTTCTTAGGTGATAATATGGTTAATAAATCAAAGAAAGGACAGGCGGCTATGGAGTATCTCATGACTTATGGCTGGGCCATATTGGTTATTGTTATCGCTCTTGTGGTCTTGGTAAGTTTCTTGCCTCAGTTCTTGAGGGCTCCTGAGAGTTGTCTTTTTACAGAGTCTGGCTTCAGCTGTCAGGATAGCAAACCAGCGATAGTCGCAGATGATTCTGGTGCTGTTTCGGTTACCTTCCAGTTAAGCAACTACCAAGGTCAATCCGTTGAACTCGATAGTGTCCTGTGTACTGTTGCTCCTGCAGGGGATGTATCGTATAGCATGGATGGTGTGAAATCTGCAGGATCCTATGCACAAGATTTGATTATAGCTGCTGGCGGAAGCGAAGTCATAGGGAATCCTGAGGTTCTAGAGAGACTGCCCTGCTATGATTCCGAAGGAGAGCAGGTTGTCTTGAGTCCGAATTCAGACTTCAACGGAAATCTTGTGATCTGGTACGAATATTCTCAGGAGGTTCCGGGAGCTCCACTTCGAAAGGCAACTGCAACCCTGAATGGACCGATTCTTGAGGAGACTGGTTGATTTTTTTTCTTTTTACTTATTCCCGCCAGTTTCAACCCTGCTCACGCTGATTCTTTGCCTCAAAACTAT
>CAYVTJ010000047.1:0-8751 GCA_964454475.1 Microcaldota archaeon
ATGATTTTGAGGCAAAGAATCAGCGTGAGCAGGGTTGAAACTGGCGAGAATAAGTAAATAGAATTGACAGAATAAAGATTTTTCCATGGAGTTCCCAAAGGCAAAGACATCATCTGAAAAAACAGAGAATGCAGCTTCTCTCCCCTCAATAAATGACTCGGGCGCAGGAATCCCAAAGAGCATTGATTCAAGAATCCAGGCTGCAAAGCCAATGGGAACAAGGAGGAGGGGCCCTTCCAGGTAGCCGATTAGAAAAACCACAAACAGACACATCAGGGAATCAAGAAACCCAGCTAGGCCAAGACTGGAGAAGAGCGGCCTGATCGCCATTGAAAGGATTAGAAGAACACCTGCACCAAAGCCTTTTCCTGCAATTAGGAAAATGAATGCATAGCCTGCAATGCATAGTAGGAAGGACCGATAATCCCGAATATCGCTTCTGGAAATGGAATGAGGAGGATGATCCCGATTAGAAGATCGATATTTGCATAATTTGGCCTTGTTATCAGGCAATAAAATTTATATGCAAAAGCTGGAGCTCATCGAACACCTTTGAAGTATGATTGTTTTAGTTCCTCAACATCTTCGTTGATAACGATGCGGTCGCCATGTCGGATGATAACTCTGCGATCCCCCCTAATCCTGCCGACCTTTGCAAACACCGCTCCCTTCATTACCTTTTCGAAATCATCCACTTTTTCAGCAGCAACACTTACCACGAATCTTCCAGGGCCTTCCGAAAATAGAAGAGCCGCCTCGATATCAGTAGCAGAAGGGATTTTTGATATATCAAAATCAGCGCCAAGGGAATTGCCAATCGCGCTCTCGGCAAATGCTACTGCGAGCCCTCCATCTGAAATATCATGGGCAGATGAAACAAGCCCTTCGCGTATTGACTCTGAGAGAGCCTTGTAAAGGGCGATATGTTCATCCGGCTCAAGCTCAGGAACATCATTTCCAATACCGTTATAGAGCCGGTAGTATTCGCTTCCGCCAAGCTCTGCCTTTGTTGTTCCAAGGACATAGATGTGATCGCCTATTTTCTTGAAATCTGAACTCACGCATCTGGAGACATCATCAATCTTGCCTATGATAGTAACTAGAAGGGTGGGCGGGATAGAATGTTTTCCATCCTCTGCATAATAATCATTTTTCATTGAGTCCTTCCCTGATATTATTGGAATTCCATAATTAGTGGCACAATCATACAAGCCAAGGCAGGACCGGACAAGCTGGCCGAGCTTATGCTCACCATCAGGTGTTTTATCTGACTGGACAGGATCAGGCCAGGAAAAATTATCAAGAGCGGCTAAATACCCAAAGCGCGCACCGGTAGCTATAGCATTTCTGACTGCCTCATCAAAGGCAAGAGAAGCCATGGCATGACCATCCTGGACTATCTTGGGACAGATTCCATGAGAAATCGCTATTCCTTCAGGTGATCCGTAAATAGGCCTTACCACCCCGCAATCACAAGGACTTCGCATAAGTGGTTTGATGACGCTCTGCCCTTTTACTTCATGATCAAAACGTGTTATCACATCTTTCCTCACTGTGATGTTGGGCGAAGACAGTAATCTCTTCAGGATATCGGCAAACGGTTCATCAACAATATTGGGTTCCGGGAAATGAAGCTTCTTCCAGGATGCTGTCAACTCCATGTTTGGAAGGCCTTCATGAAGGAAATTCATATCAAGATAGGCGATAGTCTTTCCGCCATACATTGCATGGAATCTTTTCTTTGAGGTGAATTCTCCTATCACAGTCACTTCCACATCATGCTTCATGGCAAGCCTTTTGAGTGATTCCCATTTTTCTGGTGGAACAGCAAGTGACATTCTTTCCTGGGATTCGGAGACCAATATCTCCCAGGGATCAAGGCCAGGATATTTGAGAGGGCATCTGTCGAGTTCGATAATGCACCCTCCTGACAATCTGGCAAGCTCCCCGATGCTGCTGGAGAGGCCGCCCGCACCATTATCGGTTATAGCATCATAGAGGAGCATATCCCTTGCTTCAATAAGGAAATCAAACATCTTCTTTTGAGTAATTGGATCCCCAATCTGTACAATGCTCTGAGGGGTGCTTTCATCAATCTGCTGAGATGACGAGGTCGCTCCATGTATTCCGTCCTTCCCAATCCTCCCGCCGACCATGACTGCGAAACTTCCTGGCTCAATGGTCTTTTCATTCGTTCTACTGCCTTTGATTTCAGAAGGGATAAGGCCAACTGTTCCGCAAAACACGAGAGGGCGGCAGGCGAATCCATCATCAAATATGATCGAACCATTGACTGTAGGAATACCCATCTTATTTCCTCCATCCTCAATTCCCTTGGTGACACCTTCATAGATCGTCTTTGGATGCAATACCCCTTTAGGAATACCAGCTGAACCCAAATACCCAAAGCATAGCACATTCAGATTGGCTATCGGATCCGCACCAAGGCCGGTTCCGACAATGTCCCTCTGGACTCCTAAAATGCCTGTGAGTGCCCCCCCATAAGGATCGAGAGCGGAGGGTGCATTGTGTGTTTCCACCTTCACGGCGATATCGAAATCAGGATTGAGCTTTATCAACCCTCCATTATCCTCAAATACACTGACCACATATGGCTTCTTTATTTGTTCAGTGGCTCCTTTTATGAAGGTCTTAAAAAGCGAGTTTATAGCATGAGTATCCCCATTCTCCCTGTAGCTGATATTGGCATTGAATATCTTATGCTTGCAGTGTTCGCTCCATGTCTGTGCAATCGCTTCCAATTCCACATCAGTTATACGCGTATCCAATCCCATCTTCCTTCGTTCTGATATTACCTTCTCTTTCTTGAAATGCGACTTCAGGGCATTGAACTCGTCGAGATTCAAAGCAAGAAGACGGGTCTTGACGAGTTCACGGAATCTTCTTTCGCTCATTCGCAAACTGATGCGTTCCACATTGGGTTCATTGGATATTTTAACTGTGGGGGTGAACGGGCTTGGAACATCTCCAGGCTTATGGATGACGCATCTTTCCACCAACTTATTATGGATAATCTTCAATATCTCATTGCATTTCTCTTGATCAAGCCCTTCCCCTTCGATCGCATATAATCTGGAGTGGAAGACCGCGACATCCCTGCCAACCCGGTCCCTGAGTGCTTCTTTCGCGGTATTTCCAACATTATCGGTAACCCCCGGCAACATCCCGATTTCAAGCCTCCAGCAGTTTGCGAAGAATGGTTCATCAAAAGAATACTCTTGAGATACATTATCAGAGAAGACATCCCTGCCAATCACTTCCATATCCTCATCAGGAAGATTCCCCAAAAGATTATATGCATCGACATAAGAACACGATTTCAAATCGATGCCCAATACGCTTTTCAGTTTCTGCTTGAGTCCCTCTCCCCGGACATCCCTGTACCTCTCCTTGATCCTGACTTCAAGACGTCTTTCCATCATTACACCAAAGAATCAATATATTAATGAAGGTAGTTTTTTTGAATATACTGTATATCCTGACACTATACTGGAAAATAATAGAGGTTGAAACGCTAAAGGGAGTACCTAAAAAGATTTACTGTAATGAAAAAGGCAAAGATTCTATGTTCAAACCAGACGGCAATAATAAAAGACGGAATCCAAATCGGATCGTTTTCGCTACCGTGGACAACCGAGGCGAACAATATGAAAGAAGAATTTACAGAATACGAGAAAGATATCTTAAGGCCCTATATGAGCAATCTTAATGATAATGTTTTTGTCCTTAAGAATTTGCCTGAAGTTGTGAAAGGCGCTCTGTTCTCGAGGTACAGCAGAAGTGAAAACAGTCTTCGGAGGACCCTACTGGAAGAGTTTCTCAAGGCAGAACTTCATGACGTAACTGATGTGAATCAAAATACGCACGAAGTTGTGAACAAAGGAAAAGCCGAGAGATTCTATGAAAAGGTTCTGCTCCAATATGGGGATGATTCTGTTGCAGAACTGGCAGGGGCGCACATCGCACTGGAGGATATATCGATAATCGCTACCAAGATATTGGAGGATGCACGAATCGGGCTTTCCCCTCTTGAAAAATCGACAAGATATGTCTATTTCGATCAGAAGAAGGATGGTGCCTATAGATACCACCGTGATCCGGTCATAATGAATTCCAGATTCTCGGAAGAGTATATAGAAACATGCGATATGCTATTCGAGACCTATTCATCCTTGATAGAAACCCTATCAGAACATTTCAGGGACAAAATGCCAACAGACCATGGGCTTTCGGAAAGGGCCCTGAATGCCACAATAAGAGCAAAAACCTGTGACACACTGAGAGGTCTGCTTCCGGCATCTACCCTTACCAACATGGGCTTCTTCGGGAATGGAAGAGCTTATGAATATCTTATTACCAAAATGTATGCCGAGCCTCTCAAGGAAATGAATACATTGGCCTCAAAGATGCAAAAAGAGCTCCGGACGGTAATCCCGTCCTTTGTCAAAAGGCCGGATTCAGAACATGGGAGGATGATGCGGGTTCATATGAGGAAGATGATGGGTGCTCTCGTCAATAAAGCATCAGACATCCCTTCCGACACGCGATGCGAACATGTCAAGCTTCTGGATTATGACACAGATGCTGAAAAAAAGGCCATCGCAGGATCCCTCTATCCTTATGTGAATGCCTCATTTGAAGAATTGAAAACGTTCGTAGAGAGAATGGATGATGAAGAGAAAAGAAGGATCATACACCTGGCAAACGGAGAAAGGAAGAATAGAAGGCACAAGCCAGGAAGAGGCTTCGAGCATCCTTATTATACCTTTGAGATATGCACGAATTTCGGTGCATACCGGGATCTTCATAGACACAGGATGCTTACCCAGCAGAGACAGGTTCTGGGATGCGGCTTGGGGTATGTGGTACCTGCCGAAATCGAAAAAGCCGGATTCTCAGAAAACTATGGAAAGGCTCTTGAAGAAGCGAAAAAAACCTGGGAGAGCATATCAAAGGACCATCCTCTGGAAGCCCAATATGTGGTTCCCCTCGCTTATAAAATACGGTGGGAGATGAAGATAAATCTAAGATCCGCTTATCATCTCTGCGAACTCAGATCAGCAAGACAAGGCCATGTTGATTATAGAAGAATCGCCCAAAAGATTTATCAGCAAATAAAAGAGGTCCATCCATCTCTCGCATCAGGCATGGGATTCATGGATCTCAAAAACCATGATTTTGAGAGAGCCGAAGCAGAAAAAAGGATCGATAGGAAACTGGAGAGGTCTGGATGAGAGTCTACCTAACAGGAGCTAACGGAAGATTAGGCAAAACAATATTGGAACGGATGAACGTTGTCGCACTCGTGAGAAGAAAAACCGGCATAGAAGGAGAGATAACCTGTGATTATAGTAAAAAAGCACTGGAGGATATCCTCTCTGATGCGGACGTCATCATCCATCTCGCGGGATCAAGAGATTTCCTTGATCCGGAGAAGGCACGGGCAGGAAACGTCAAACTGACAGAAACCATCCTTGATGCGATTCCCGGGAATTCCAAGATGGTATATTCGAGTTCGATCTCAGTCTACGGAAAGAAGATGTCAGAAATTCCCGCTGATGAGAATACTCCTGCAAATCCTGACAGCCCGTATGCCAAAAGCAAATTGGAAGCTGAAGAGGTCATCAAAGACTCAGGAATCAGTCATTCGATACTCAGGATTGGTCCTGTCTATGGAAGAGGATTCCAGGAATATTTCAAAGTGCTGAACATGATCGAAAAGGAGAAGATGCCAATAATTGGAAGCGGAGAGAATCGGATACCTTTTGTTCATTCTGAAGATCTCTCTGATGTGATAAAGACATCTACCCTCAAAGGAGAGGGAACTTATGTCGTGACTGGAGAAAGTCTTAGCCAAGAGAGGATATTCGAAATAGCATCTGAAAAATTGGGTGTCAAAATGCCTTCTTCACACGTTCCTGTTTTTCTTGCAAAAGCATATTCATGTCTGGAACTGTTGAGATCCGAACATCTCGGAGGATCTCCCAAATTCATACCTGAAGATATCGCAGTATTATCCAGTGATCGTGTTTTTGATTGCTCGAAAGCTAAAGAGGGACTTGGCTTTTCCCCCAGATCATTGAAAAAAGGAGTAGAAGAGATGGTTGATGATTATCGGCAGGATTATAAAATTTAAGGTGGTGGATTTCTAGGGAAGTCTATGAGATACATCTTACTGACCGCATTAGCTATGCTACTTTTGAGCGGAAGCATTGTCCAAACCTATGAACAGGAAGTCTCACGTGAAGGCGATTCCAGAATAGCCGAAGATCTTAATATGAATGTATTCGTCAAGATGATGCCCAAGGACTCCCTCGATTCAATGGAATCTGCATGCCTGCGACACAGTGATCTTCGTTGCACAGTGGACGCGGATGAAAAAAGCATAATGATAATCCGGGATTTTGATCCGGATGATTCCCACTATTCATTCTCTGCAAAGTATGGCATCCCCTTCATAAAATACAAACTCAACATCCAAAAACTTCCTAATGACAGGTTCAGTGATGCCATTGATGAGATCATGGGGTCTGCAGGCATCCCTGTTCCCACAAGCATCTCACAGGAACCATTGGATCTCACAAACAGGAATGAATCTTCGGAGATAGCAGAATCATTGCAGAATCTCGATCTTGAGATAATATATATTGTAACTATGCCTGGCGACATTACAAGCGCCAGGGCTGGAAATTATTCTGCAGAGATAGAAGGATCGAAGGCCATGTTCAGGATGAGCAATGCGCTTGAAACCGGAAAAAGCCTGGAGATAGAAAGCAGAGAAACCAATTCCCTCCTGATAATACTGGTAGGTGGGGGAATCATCATGGGAGCGCTTGCTGTAAGTTTCTTCAAACGAAAGATGGTCAAGTAAAAGCTTTGCGGATGAGAAGTGAATGATATGAATGACCCTTCAATAGGTATGGCTGATTCCGGAATCATAAGTCTTCCATTGAAATTCCTTACCCGGCACGGACTTATTGCAGGAAGTACTGGAACTGGAAAGAGCAGAACGATGCAGACCCTGGCAGAACAATTATCCGATTGTGGTGTGGATGTTTTTGTTTCCGATGTCAAGGGGGATGCATCAGGGTTCTGCATGCCCGGGAAACAGCATGAGAGAAATGAGTTTGCACCATACGAGCCACATGACATCGATGCCAATTATTGGAGCATCGGGAAAAGACTCGCCCCTCTCAGATTCTCATTGTCATCAATCGGCGCTATATTGGTGGGGCGGCTCCTTTCGCTCAATCCGACTCAGGAAAGCCACCTGTCCCTGGCTTTCTCATACGCGGAACAAAACAGAATGCCCTTGGATGAACTGGGTGAACTTCTCGATGTCTTGGATATCATGCTGGAAAAAGGGGAACGGGGCATGAGTAAAGCAAGCGTCCAGGTAATACAGCGCAAGATAATGGCAATGCAGTCATCAGGACTCGGCAGACTATTTGGAAAACCTTCCATATCCCTGAAGGATCTTCAAGGGTTGAACGTATTGAATCTTTCAGATTGCAGGAGCGACATGAGTGTAGCTATTGCCCCGGCTTTTATCCTTCAAATGCTCTTCGACAATCTACCTGAAGTTGGCAATATAAAAAAACCAAAATTCGCGATTTTCTTTGATGAAGCACACTATCTGTTCAAGGATGCCAACAAATCCCTGAAGGACCGAATGGTGACCATACTCAAGCAGATTAGATCCAAAGGCGTTTCTGTCTTTTTCATAACCCAGGATGTCACTGATATTCCTGATGAGATTCTAAGTCAGCTATCGACGAAAATCATCTTTTCGCAGAAGGTATTCACTCAAAAAGGATCGAAGAGGCTTAGAGCTCTTGCCGAATCATTCCCTGATTCAGACCTTGACATCAATGAGAAATTGAAGCGTATGCCTCCTGGCATTGCCATAGTCTCCACACTGGATGAAAGGGGGAATCAAACCGAACCCAAAGAGGTTACAATGTTCGCACCTGCTACAACCATGGAGGTTGTGAGTGATCAGATTCTTCTCAAGTGTACTGACCAGGTGCTTCTTGGAAAATACATTAAAAAGAAAGAAACAAAAAGACAAATATCCGCTCCACCGAAAGAGGATAGATCGAAAAAGAAGGCAGTCGATATGAAACAGAAAAAACCCATCTCCCGGAAAAAAGGGAAATCCATCTGGGACGGTATTTTCGGGTTCCTGCTCAAGCTTCTTGATTTCATCCTGAAGGTCATTGGAAAGCTGTTTTCCTTCCTGATATTCAAGCCATTGAGAAGATACCATAAATGGGTGGTGAAGAAAAAGATTAGGATGGTCTATTCGATCGTTTTATTGCTCATAATATACTTCATAATAGTCAACTGGTCATCGATAGAAACATTGCTTGAACTTCTGAAAATATGATGAAAAAAGGGTTTTCCTATTTTCACCGAGCTGGCCTTAGAGTATAGTCTACTTCACACTGCCGCTTTCTGAAATTATCAGATTTCTTGCAGATTCTTCGGAATCCGGACTCCGTCAGACAACAAGGGAATCACCAGACATACTAAATGAGGGCGGATCCGGACATGGCGAGCCTATTTCATATCTGACAAGTCTTGAGTTGGTATCAGGATTCTGGAAATTCAAGATATCGACTATCAAATCAGAACCGGACATGAATAGGAATAGGTGACCCTGAAAACCTAACCTCGCCAGTTTAAAATGAAGATTACGTTTGCTCAATCAGTGATAAACGTGAAAAA
>CAYVTJ010000048.1:0-8636 GCA_964454475.1 Microcaldota archaeon
TTCACGTACAGTTCTGTGGGAGACTGAAGGTGAAATTCCTTCAGTCTACCCGACCTATTTTTTTTGAATGGGGCATAGGAACATTTTTTATAGGAAGCGGAGATAAGATTTCAGGCATTCTATGCTTGGTTGATAGATATGAGAAATGTCATGATAATAGTTATTTTCAGTGTGCTTCTTTTTGGTTGCCTGGGTGAGGGGCCTCAACAAGAACCTACGGGAGCGCCTGAAGAGAATGAGAGCAAAGAACCAGGACCGGTCTTGGTGATAGAGGATCAGGAGAATGAGACGGCCGAAGAACAAGAAGAGGGGGCCGAACCAGAAGAACAAGAAGAGGGGGCCGAACCCAAAGAGGAACCAGGTATCGAGTACACGCAAGAACCAAAAGAGACCTTCACAATATACTTCATAGATCTATCATGGACAAGTTCGGAAGTCCAAGGCGAATCAATATTGATAAAAAAAGGGGATTTCGAAATGCTGGTAGATGCAGGACCTTCAGAGACATCCAACAGAGTCATTGATTTCCTCAAGACAAAAGAGGTCGATGATATCGATGTTTTCATGCTCACGAGCGACGATCCAGGACATTATGGAGGAATCTCCGCGATTACGTCAGAATTCCACATTGAAGAATTCTGGTGGGCAGGTGGATCAACTTTTGGTGATCAGGGCTATGGGCAAGCGATAGAGACAGCGAGCCAAAAGGCAGAAGAAACGCTGGAGATAGAGGAAGGATATGATCGGACATTGAATGGATTTGATTTCACGATATTGAATCCGCCAACAGGGAGGTACTCCGACAGGAATAACGATGCAATTGTCACTCATATTAATGACCGGAATTTCTCGATGCTTCTCATGTCTGGAATTCAGACTGGACCTCAGCACAGGATGATTAATGAATACAAGGAGGAAACGAAGGTTGATGTTCTTCAGGCTCCTTATTATGGTCTTGGATCAGGAACCGCCCAATTTGGTATATTCCTCCAAACAAGCACTCCGGAATCATGCGTGATAACAGGCAGTTCTGATGATTCTGAAACATCAGGAGGGTCAAGAGATCCGTTCTTGAGATATCTTGAACAGTATGAAGTCCCGTCATACAAGACATATGTCGGAGGAACTGTTCAAATAACCAGCAATGGACAGGGATTCAGTATTAGGCATATGGATTAATACTTCTTTTTTTATTTTTAATGACCAAAATTAGCCAATCCATTAAAAGCCATTTTCCCAGGCCTGAATTATCTGATTCTAAATTTCTGTTTTTCGTTGATTTCACTAATAAAATCTTATCACTAATATTTTTTTTGCACTTGCTAAAAAATATGGGCCTGCCGAGATTTGTCCAATCTTTTTGGCTTTTTTGTCCTCAGGAACTTTGGGCCGAACCCTCATTTCATGAATTAGACAGGAGCCAAAAGGACTCTTGAACTCGGGACTTCCGCGGGAAAACCCTCTACGGCTAACTCAGACTGTCTAATATGCGTTGTATTAGAACGTGTCATATAAGACCGTCGCTCTAACCAGGCTGAGCTACAGGCCCAGAAATGCATCAAATGATGCAGTCAGAAGTTTGTCGATAAACCATTTTAAATCCTTCCTCATCTTCATTAACGCATGTATCAGGTTCTTTCAGGAAAAGATGTCTCCAAGAGAATGCTAGAAGACGTAAAAAAGGAAGCAGAAAGAATGGAGAAGCGGCCATCATTGGCAATTGTTCTTGTCGGAAATGATCCCGCCTCTGAGATATATGTGAGGATGAAGATTAGAAGGGCATCAAAATATGGTATAAAAGCAAATATCCACAGATTGAAGGAGAATATTTCTGAAGAAGAAGTTTTGGGGCTTGTGGATGATCTCAATTCTGATCCTGATGTTGATGGATTCATTGTGCAATCCCCGTTGCCCAAGCATATAGATGAAAAGAGAATAATACAGACTATAGATCCAAGGAAAGATGTCGATGGATGGACCATGCCAAATATGGGAACACTGTTCCTTGATCCGTACAATGATGAAATCTTCCTTCCGGCAACTCCTGCAGGTGTAATCGAAATCCTTGATCATTATGGAGTTGAGATAACCGGAAAAAATGCAGTTGTTGTCGGGCGAAGCAATGTTGTTGGAAAGCCTCTTGCAATGCTTCTCCTTGGAAGGAATGCAACAGTGACAATATGCCACTCAAGGACCGAAAAACTGGAAGAGCACACAAAGTGTGCTGATATTCTCATTGCAGCAGCAGGAGTTCCAGGAATGATAACTGGAGATATGGTAAAAAAAGGCGCATGCGTAGTTGATGTCGGTACGACCAGAGTAGAAGGAATATTGAGAGGAGATGTAGTATTTGATGAAGTAATCGAAAAGGCCAATTGCTCACCAGTTCCAGGTGGTGTGGGGCCAATGACCGTCGCAATGCTGATCAAAAATACCCTCAAGGCGGCAAGAGGTAGGATTAGATGAAAAACATCTTAAACGTAATCGGAATTTTTCTTGGAGGTACCTCAATATTCATTGTAATCGCTCTCGCTATCTTGTTGATCACAACAGTCATAATACCTGATCTCATCCCCTTTGATTCAGAGGATCCACTAATGCTAAGCTTTGTCAGTGCTGTTCTTTTTTTCATCAGCGCAGTAGCATTCACTCTCTCGTCCATGGGATCCAACCTTATGATCATGGCATCATCAAAGAAGAAGGAGTTCCAGGGAATAGGCAGGATTTTGATGATTCTCTTGTTCAGTCCTATTCTTGTGCTGCTGCTTGTATTCCCCTTTTTGTTGATAATCTTGCTATCATTTATCTACGGTGATTTTGCACGTTACGTAATTGAGATGTTCCTTCCATCAGCAGATTCAGAAGCAATATCCAGCATAGTCACGTTCTTTATAATTAGTGAGTCTCTTTATGCGGCATATAAGTACAATCTTTTTGGCTGGTATCTCTCACCAAAGAAGGGCTCATCCATCAATCTTGCAGAGTCACAGTTCCGGGAGGTTTACGATAATGTCGAGGGAATTTGGAAAACAGGAGCTGGCATAGTCCGTTTGAGCATTCGTGCTACCGCATTCGCTCTGGTTCTCATAATCCTCTGGTCTGCAATAAGATTCTCAGGAGTAATGCAAATAGATTTCAGCCTTGAGAATCTTCCGGCAATACTTATTGCAGGTATCTTCGGAATCATCCCGTTTCTCTTGATAAGGGGGATCAAGATAAAGCAGCGGCCGGCTAAGAGTAGTGTTCATCATTAAGAAGATCAGCATTTTTCATTATGACTTTATGTATGCCTGATCCATATTGCATAGCATGCTTCTTTCGTCTTAGCGCCACATTAGGAACACCAAGCATTTTGGCAGCCTCCCGTAATATCGGCTTTTTCAGTTCCTTGTCGCTCATCCGTTCATTAACAGGAATCTCTGATACCATCTGCTCAAGCTTGTGATTGTAGAATGGGAATCTTGCTTCAATACCATTCTTCCGGCAGATCTTAGATATCCAGTTTATCTCTCTACACTTGAGATTTTTGAATTCCCCTCTTAATATTGAATCAAGGTCTTTTCCTTCATCTGCATAGGTAAAAAACCGTTCATATCCAATGAACAATTCTTCAGCAGCAGCTCCAAAAAGCATGACTTCATGATCTTTTTCTGCCGCCGTTTTTGCAGCACAGTATACGGGAACAAGTATCTCGACTTTAAGCAGATTAAGCTTGAGGATCTCATGGCATTTTCCAAAAGAATCAAGAACCGTTCCCTCATCAAGGTATGTGCTGATAAGTGGAAGCTCAAGTATCTCTGCTATCTTTTTTGAGTACTCCATGTCAGGGCTTCCATCCATTCCAGAGCAGAACAATTCAGTCTCTGCGCATCCTTTTGCAATAGTTGCAATAAGTGTTGAATCAACCCCGCCGGAAAATGCGATTGATACCTTCTCCTCAAGTTTTTCTTCAACAGAAAACTTGAGCATCTCTGCAAGTTGGGGAATCATATTAGGTATTTTCCCACAAGGCATAAAATAGGCTTCGTTTAGGTGCAGGAAAAGAGATAAAAAAGGAATCCATCAACATAACATATCTCACGGGCCCGTAACTCAGTTTGGATAGAGTGCTGTCCTCCTATTCTTGAAGAAGAAAGACAGAAGCCGAGGGTTCAAATCCCTTCGGGCCCGAAAATTTCATGACGGATAAATATTTCCTTTATCTGATGGTTCGATTATTTTATACATAGCACTAGTCGGTTTATTCTCCAATCGTTTTCCTAAAGAGCAGATAAAGGACAAGCACTGACAACACGGCAAGGCCAAGTACTACAAGAGCTAGATTGTCCAGTATTGATCCTGGCGCAGGTTTTTTTCTTTCTTCAGGTTCTTCTTCTGAAGGGTCATCATCTTCTTCGGTTTTATTCTCGCTAGACTCTTCGACAGCTCCCTCCTCTTGAGAGTTATCTGCTACAGTATTTTCATCAACAGCATTCAAATCCTCTGATGCTTCTTCGGTTTGATCTTCATCTTCCGCTTCATCACTTTTTTTTAGTTCTTCATCGAAGTCACTGTGACCTGGAAATGTCTGCTCATCTGTTTCACCGCATATTGAGTCTGATGGACAGAAATTAGGCATTGTCATCTGGATGCATTCAGCCCCCATCTCACTTGGAGGAACGAGAGGACAATCGATCACTTTTCCTTCCGGTTTGTAAAACGTGCTTCCTTCACTCTCAGCAGAATGAATGACTTTCACCACATTACCATTGCAGATATAGACAGAACTCACTCCTTCTTCACGACATTTCTCTTCAGACAGATTTTCTGCCCATTCCTCGCCACCATCTCCCGAAGTAAGAATGGTTGCATTCGAAACAGAAAAGAACATCAGCACTATTGCAAGAATTATCAAGCCTCTCATGTTATCAATAATGCTGATATCCAGTTAAAAAACTATGGCTGGACCCATTCAATCTCAAAATAATCATAGTCACTTCCAGGTAGTTCTATTCTTTTAATGATATAATATGTTACTGAGCTTTCCCTGTCTGAGATTGCCATCATCATCTCAAGGCCATACCTGTCACATTCTGCCAATGCTCTGGCGAGCTCATCACCTCCTAGATAGGTATCTTCGCTGAGGGAGAACATAAGAAATCTAGGACTCCCATTCTTCGGAGTTTCTATACCTCCTTTAGTGCGATGATAAAGCAGGAAATCGAGTCTTGGTTTTTTCCTGCTCTTTTTCGTGGTTCCCGGGATGGCTAGTATGAATGTCTTTTTTACGCTGTGGGCCACTCTTATCGCTCTTGCCCATTCAGATATGAGAAGCTTGCTCCTTCTTGAGAACACGTGGATGACATGCTTCGAATGCATCCATGCCTTATCCTCTCTTCTGGGGGATGCTCCGGGAAAATATATCCTGAAATGGGTGCCGAACTTGAACCCTGTCTTGACTACATATCCTCTTTTTCGCCAATCCTCATATACTGAGTAAATATCATCAAAGAAGGTTATCCTTTTTCTCGCCCTTTCTCTTACTTCAGAAGAATTGGTGTTGATTAGCCTCAGATTCCCGTGCTTCCCAAGGAAAATGGTCTCATAAATATCAAGTTTTGAAACTTTGCCTCGATGAGCGGATTTATAGGTTCCGTGCTGACCGAGCCAATATTGTTCATAGAGTTCTTTACCAACAGCGGAATCATCAACCACAGAGAGAAGATCTCCTTTAAAAAAAAAAGCATTGAAAGAGAATTTTGCTATTCCCATGTCTGAGCTTTCATAAGTTTTTAGACTGGTCCTGCCATAATTCCCATCAGCCTCAGATATGTTTCTTAGCATGAGGCCCTTATCTCGCCAGTCTTTATAGGTAAGATATCTGGAAATAAGTTTTTCCTCATCAGTAAAAAGCGAAGCAAGGGCATTGAAATTATATTCGTTACCTTTTCTGTCATAACATTTTCCGTTTCTGATGTCCATTATGTATAGAGCTTCCACTGGAGATAAATAGAGTACCCCGCGTTTCAATACTCCATAGAATCCATTCTGAAGAGAGCTGACACCTTCCGGTTCTCTTACAGATATCTCCTGATTCTTCTTGTCTAATTCAATCCTTATCATTCAATCAGCTCCATTGGAAAATCCCTGAAATCATCTATCAGTGCCTTGTAATCTTTTATCCTTCTCGAAGCAGGGGAATCAACAACTATAAGCATCATTCCGGCTTTCCTAACCGATTCAGCCCCTGCTACAGAATCTTCTATTCCTAGGCAGAACGATGGTTCCTCTTGGAGCATCTCCACAGCTTTCAGATAAGATTCTGGATCAGGTTTTCGTTGAGAGATATCCTCTGAACTCACAATCAAATTAAATCTCCCTTCAAGTCCAGTCATCTCCAGAGCTGTTTTTATATTGTCCCTATGACCTCCAGATACGATGGCCTTTTTCATACCTCTCTGATCAAGAACATCCAGAAATGCATTGATTCCTACGGTGCTTTCTAATTTGCCATCTTTTACATGTTTCGCATATAATCTCTTGCGCCTTTCTACAAAATCTGTTACATCCTCTTTGATTCCCTTTTCATTTAGAAGGACGGAGAAGATATGTCTGGATCCGGTTCCAGCGAATTCTGAATACCATCTGTTTATATCTACTTCAACATCATAAGGTTCCAGTAATTCGATGAATGTCTTCATATGAAGTCTTTCCGATTGAACGACCACCCCGTCGAAATCGAATAGTACGGCATTTATCATCAGAGATATTCATTAGGGAATGTTTTATATATGCTATAGGAAAGAAAAGTAAGAGAAGGTGCATTTTATGAATAAGCTACTAATAGCTATTATAGTATTCGGAATGTTGTTATTTGGCTGTACAGAAGGTCCGTCACCAGTCGAAGAAGAGGAAGAACCAGAAAAGGAAGAGACTGAGGTTCCTGAAACCGTTCCCGACCCATCATTTACTATCACCAGCCCGAATTATGGCCAGATTATCAAAACAGATAAGGAGTTCACAGATATATCTGTATCCCTCTCTGTCCAGGATCTGATCGTAAAGCCTCCTGGAGGGTCTGCTGAGAAGGGTTATGGCCATTTCCATTTCATCCTTGATGAGGGTTCCCCCATTGTCGTTAGTTCAAAGTCACATACTCTTTCAGGGGTATCGCCTGGAGAACATACGCTAAAAGTTGAACTGATGAATAATGACCACACGCCATATTCACCGCCAATATCCGAAAGCGTATCGTTTGTGGTAGATATGGAACAAACTGAATATCAACCCGCGGAGCACGAGGTAATAATCAATGATTTCTCATATGAGCCAGATACACTGAATGTAAAGGTCGGGGATGCCGTAGTTTGGAAGAATGAAGGGAAATTTCCAAGATCCGCGACTTGCAAAGGATTTTTCGACACTAGAATGATTTCGCCAGGAGAGAGCGAATCGGTGATATTTGAAAAGGAATTCTCATGCGATTATTTCGCATCGAATTATCCTTTGATGAAAGGCCGCATTACGGTTGAAGAAGCAGATTGATATCAGTATTCAATCTCAACTTCTCCTTTTTTTATCATTATCTGGCAGGCAAGACGTTGTGCAGGAGTCGCTCCTTGTGATTCGAGAATCATGTGTTCTTTGTGAGTTCTTTTGTTCAGGTTTTCCGCTCCTCTCAGAACAGTACATATGCACATACCGCATTTCCCCTGGCAGCATCCGAAGAGGATGTTGCAGTTGTCTTTGGCATATCTGATGAACATTTCCCCATCAGGCATCTCAAATATCTTGTCATCATTTCGTATTTTCACCATTGCCATGCCCATATCCACCTTCAAAAGAGGGTTGTTTGGAAAACATTGTCAAGTGTCTTCCATTTTGTCCTGATAAATGGTCTGAGTCGGGTTCTGAATTTCTTATCTCTGAGTGCGGATCTGGTTTTCTCATCAAACGCATAACCACTCCCAAAATCCCCCACCACCTTTGCTATCTCTGCTATTTTCGCGTCCCTTATCAATTTAGCACACACTGATGCCGCGGATACGATGGGATAATTATAGTCTGCTTTATGTTCTGCTTCGAATTTCGTTATTCCAAATTTTTCCATCCTATTTCGAAATGTCCAGTTGTACCTGTCAAACATATCTATCATGATATCTGCATTTACTTTCATTCTTTTGATAAGTTCTGACACTGTCATTGCTTCTATCTCATTCAATGATTTGTTTTCCATTAGTTTATTTATCTCCAATGCGCTGACTTCTTTCCAATGGAAGCTACAAAATCCCTTTATCTGATCAAAGACCTTCTGCCTTTTGGCAGGCGTCATCCTTTTTGAATCAACATTGCAGAATGAAGCTAGCGTCTTCTCATCAATCCTTTTGCAATAAGCACAGGATAATACCATGGGACCGATGACTGGGCTTGCAGGTTATAGGGAAATTTTCCCTGACAACTCTCTGCCGGCTTCATCAATCCCTGCAATATATGAATCCATTTGAATCAGTAGGCCATATTTCTTTTTTCCACAATGATGAAATCCCCTACTGCAAGAACGCTTTCATATTGGACATGGACATGCCCATCCTCCTTTCTCATATTCTCTGCAAGGGAGCTATCAGGGTTAGGTTCGACAAGCAAATCCTCTATTTTTC
>CAYVTJ010000049.1:0-8603 GCA_964454475.1 Microcaldota archaeon
CGTTCATCACTGATTGAGCAAACGTAACCTTCATTTTAAACTGGCGAGGTTAGGTTATTTAAGTAATCAGCCCGAACCCATACCAGAAGAAATCCTGGAGAATAGCTTACCAAATCCGGATTTGTGTATCAGGTCAAAGATCACCGGAAGGGAAAAAACATCCACGATTATCATGACTATCCTTGTCAAGAAACCGAAGCTGATTCCTATCTCTGCCGGAACTCCAAAAAAGAGAAGGATAGCGGCAAAACCTGCTTCGCTCGCCCCTGCCCCTGCGATGGTCGGCAGAGGAAGGAACTGAAGAATCGTTACGGCAGCCTGCAAAACCATCATGAAGCTGAAATCATAAATGAGATTTCCTGTGATTTCCATGCCAAGAGCTTGGGCCAGGATGAACCATTCTGTCCCTTTAAGTAACCAGGACAGCATGGTAACTAGAAAGATTCTTCCCTTAACTGAAAAAAGCTTATTTGAATGGATGTGCATCTTGCTCAAAAAGGCAAGTGCTCCTGACATTAAGGGAATTCTTTCCAGAAATCTGATTCTTTCAAGAAAAGGAGGATAGAAAATAAGCAATCCTGCGAATGCAACACCACTTATAACTGTCAGAATAAGAGCGGCATTGACAAGCATTCCATCTGAGGATGTAGCACTTATCATCACTGAAAGAAGGATGGCCGCTGATGTGGCCTTCACCGAGAAATCTATTAACTGAGGCCCGACTATCGCGAGCATTGTCTTATCAAGATCGATATTATTCCTGGAACTGATGCTAAAGGCGGTAAGGAGATAGCCTGCTCTGGATGGTGTGAAATCCGAGGCAAGCATGCCGGCCATGTTTGATTTGAATATTTCCAGGATTCCCAGTTTTTTTCCTATGCTCTCAAGGGATACCTTGATACGAAGAGACATGGAAAGATTGACCATTATATAAAAGAAGATGCCAATTGCAAGCAAGTTCTTGTCGATCCGGAATAATACCGTGATGATCTTATCTATACCGACCAGATAGAAAAGCAGTGCGAAAATCGCAATCGAAAATATGAATTTAAATGCAAACTTGATTTTTGAATCCATGGAATCTCTTTGATGATGTTATGCCCAATCTTTTTAATACGAATCCGTTTTTCCGAGTCAGGGATTCTATTTTCAAGAAGAAGTACGGAATGAATCCACGAAACCCCTTCCGTGGTCAAAACCTGGCTTCTGAAAAAACAGGATGAAGATTCTATAGGGGTATATCTTAGGAAAAATGGATAAAGGCCTCATGAAGTTTGATCAAACTTTAACCTGAAAAAGAGAGGGGAAGTTTGAAAATATCAACAGATAAAATAGATACATGGAAAAGCGAATAAAAGAGGACTATGAACAGGGAAAGATAACCCTTGGAAAGGAAGTAAGGGAAAGATATGAATCTGCCACTTATGGCATAGCTGGAAATCATTCCGGAGTACAAATATGCGGTTGGACAAGGAAAGCCCTTCGTGGCCAAGGCGTTTGCTATAAACAGAAATTTTATGGAGTTGACTGCCATCGGTGCTGCCAGATGTCGCCAGCCCTTGCATGGTGCGAGCAGAATTGCATCTATTGCTGGCGTCCAATGGAATGGATGAAGAAAACATCAATGGAGAGTGCAGAGGTCGATTCTCCCAAGGAAATAATCGAAAGAACTGTCCCTGCACGGCGGAAGATTATGAGCGGTATTGGGGGGGCAAAGGATGTACAGAAAGATCTATTCAGAGAAAGCTTCACTGAATTTCCCTCCCACTGGGCGATCTCTCTTTCCGGTGAACCGACCATTTATCCAAGGCTCGGAGAGCTTGTTGAAGAGCTGCGCTCAAGGGATGAAGTAAAAAGCATATTCATCGTTACAAACGGTCAGGAGCCGGAGATGATCGAGAAGATGGCCAAGGATAAGAATCTCCCAACACAGCTTTATGTTTCATTATCTGCACCTAACCAGAAACTGTTTAATAAGATAAACCGACCGGTATATGCAGATGGATGGCAGAGACTGATGCGCACACTTTCCATGCTCAGGCGTCTGGGATGTAGAAAGGTGATTAGGCTGACAATACTGAAAGGCATGAACGACAAACCAGAGCATCTTGCAGAATATGCGAAGATAATGGATGATTCATACACTGATTTCATAGAGATAAAATCCTACATGTTCCTGGGATTATCAAGGCAAAGACTTAAGAAAGAGAATATGGCGTCCCATAAATCTATCAAGGAATGGTCACTGCGGTTGCTTGACAGAATGCCTGGCTACAGATTAGAAGCAGAGGATGAAACCTCCAGAATAGTATTGTTGAAACGGAAAAAAAGTCCTGTGGATAATATAATCAAAAAAGCATGAACGCGATTATAACAGAATAATCTTTGATTTTCCGGAACAGAACATGCGAACCAAAAGCGTCCTGCGTGAAAGAGATTCATGGGACGCATTGGCTTTTGGTCAATATGGCTTCTTGCTTTATTGGGGGATTTGCCTATCAAACCCGGCAATATGCGGAGATCCATTTCGACCCTTAAGTTCATTCTTTGATTTTTCGGCCTTGGTAGTGAAAATGGCAAACCATTTTCAGAATGAGATTTCTTTATTGCTAATGTTTCCTTGAATAGTTTCTTTTCTGAAGTTTTGAAGGATAGATTCGGTGGTTCCAAGCTCTTAGCACCTTCATAAAGAGAGGCTGTAAAGACTATCTATAAAAAAGAACAAATGCCCTGTTTCCAGAGGAGACGCCGGCATTCCCTGTTCGCAAAATCAACTAACTGCGGCAAAATTATCAAAGAATACTGATCTGTACGCTTTCACCTCATGCTTGAAAGCAGAGAATTTCCCGCGCCTAAGCATTTAAGGATTTGTAAATAATAACAATATGGCGGAAAAATGCTCGGATGGCGGATTCTGGATAAAGGGGATTACAGACTGAGGATGCCCTCACTAGGCAAAGAAGAGGAAATGATAATCATAGAGGTGGAAGATGCCTTCCGGGAAGAGAGCAGGCTCAGGAAACCTTCCGGAAAGGAAGAAAGTATCGATCTTGTCAGGAGGTTGATCCAAAAAAAAGCAAACGAGATGGGTGTATACATTGATCACGGGCAGATTGAATACCTCAGTAAGAGCACATATCATCATGTTTATGGTTTCGCATTCTTAGATATCCTTATAAACGATCCCGAGATTGAGGAGATAAGCATAATAGGAGTGGATAAACCCGCCTATGTATTCTTGCGAGGGATGGGGTGGCAATCCGTAAATGCGTGCTTTGAAAGCGAGAAGGCGATAGCAGACACCGTGAATAAGATGTCAAGGCAATTGGGAAGACATATCACCATCCAAAATCCAAGATTGGATGCGATGCTTCCTGATGGAAGCAGACTGCATGCTTCGCTCCCGCCGATATCGGATGGCGAGATAACCATAAGAAAATTCAGGCAACGGCCATTCTCCCCAAAAGAACTGGCGGATAGTAGTACCATCGATCATTCCGCTCTTGCCTTTCTCTCGATGATCATGCAAGGAGATCATTCCTTGGTGATAGCAGGCAATACTGCCAGCGGAAAAACCACATCCTTGAATGCGATGTTCTCTTTTGTCCCCATAAATGAGAGGGTAATTATAACAGAAGAAACTCCTGAGATAAATGTGCCCCACCCTCATCAGCTAAGACTTGTAGCGAATAAAGATATGGGAATAAAGCTCAAGGATCTTGTTTACGACAGTTTGAGGATGAGACCAGACCGGATGATAGTGGGAGAGATACGAAACAAGGAAGAGGCAGAAGCATTATTCGATGTACTTCTGGCAGGCCAAGCAAGGGGGAGCTATGCGACTATGCATGCCCAAAGCGCAGGAGAAGCGATGAGCCGGTTGAGGGGGTTTGGTGTTGCTCAGATGGACCTGAGAAGTATCGATTGTCTTTTGGTACAGAGAAGGATGCTGGAATATAATCCAAAAACAAGAAGAAGCTCAGAGATAAGAAGAGTGGTGGAGATAGCAGAAATAGGAGAGAATATCAATAGGTTATATCTCCATAAAGGAAAGCTATCACTGAAGAAAAGCAGCATGTTTGAAAAGATTTCCGAGAGTTTCAAGATGACCAAGAAAGAGGCTCTCTCAGAATTGAAGAGAAGGGAGAAGATTATAAAGTCGGCTGACGAAGATTTTACAACCTTTGTTTCTAAGATGCAAAAAGAGCTACATGGGATCGAAGATGAAACTTCTTGACATTCTTATCGGAATATCGAAGACGATGCCATCCCTTAGCACCAAGAGTGAGTTGCTCATAAACTTAAAAAGGACAAGACCTTTCGCTGATACTGGGAGATATCTGTTCCTCTCGATCATCACGGGAGTATTTCTTTTCTTCCTGTTTAGCTTTGTGCTATCGATCGGCATGGATCTCCTTACTGCCATGCTCTACTCTATTGTGATATCATCGTTGTTCATACTTTTCATGCTGTATCTTCCGACTTTTGAGTTGAAACGCAATATAGGAGCTATCGAAACTGAACTGCCATTCGCGATAAGGACTCTTGGTATGCTAATTGATATGAATATACCATTCCTGAGAGGTCTGGAACTTATAGGAAATGAAGGAGGCTCCCTGTCAAAGGAACTTAAAAGGATAGTATCCGAGATAAAGAATGGCGTGACTGTGGAGAAGGCGTTTTCCCGCCTTGCAGTATCCTATAACTCTTTTTCGATAAAAAGATCCATCTCTCAAATGCTGTCCTCCTATGAAGTCGGAAGCCCTGGGAGGGAATTGCAGAGAATTGGCGATGAACTGATATCATTGGAAAGGCACAAGATGAGATCTTTCGCATCAAAGAGCGCTGTCTTCGGCCTCCTGTTTATCGTATCCTCAGCTTTGGTCCCGACATTCTTCCTAATATATTCCATTCTGGGCAGATTCGCTTTAGAGGTTAATATCAGCAGAGGAGGGATAGCCCTTGGACTTCTTTTCATATTCCCTATGATAAGTATTCTGATACTCTTGATGTCAAAATCGCTTATGCCCCAGTCTCCTTTTCACAGGACGGGCTCGATGGAGTTGAAGCTATTAATTCCAGGGGCTGTGATCATCCTATCATTCTTCCTGTTGCCTGACTGGTTGAAATTCTTCGGGATGCTAGGAGGGCTGCTCTCCGCTGTCCTATTATCCTGGAAAGAATATGTGCAGGAGAGAAGAATCGAGAAAATAGAAGAATACCTGCCTGATGGGATGCTGTCTATTGCAGGTCTCCCAAAATCTGCAGGAGTAATCAAGGTATTCGATATTCTTTCAAAAGGAGGTTATGGTCCCCTTTCAGAGGAAGCGGAGAAGAGCAAAAGACAATTGGAGAACAATCTAAGTACTGATGCAGTACTTGATGATCTCTGGAAAAGGAATGGCTCTCCAATGCTAAAACGGATCTCCAGGATGCTTGTGTATATATTCGATACCAATTCATTCGATAAGCTGAACAGCCTGGCAGAGGATATACTGAAGAGTTTTGAGGTGAAAAGGGAGAGGGCCCAAATGGCGTCCATGCAGAAATATACTCTTCTTTTCGGAGCTGTGATCATACCCCTTATACTAAAGATAACCTTGAGCATCCTGGAGAGCATGGTTGACCTGTTCCAGAATCCCAATTCCGGCGATATTCTTGCATTCTCAATAAATCTCATCCCGCCCTATCTCGTGATCTATTCCTTAATCTCATCCGCATACATAGGGGAGATGGAAGAGAAACGTTCCGTATCCATGGTATATTTCATTGCGATGGTAATAACCGGATTGGCCACATTCTATTTAATAGATTTGTGAGGAATTGCTGACATGGCAGATGCTATTACCAGGCTTATTAGTTCCATTGATATCTCTATCTTGAAGGATATCGGATTGCTACTGAATGATCCTCTGGTATTCCTTCCTTTGGTTATTGGTCTGGTACTTTTTTTTGAAAAACGAATTGATAAGAGATTGAAGATTCTTTTCGCCATAATAATAGCCCTTGGAATAGGTCTTCTCGCAAATGTGATCATGGGTGTGGAAAGACCATGTTCGGATATTGAAGGAGCGGTTTGTCCATTCCTGTATTCATTCCCCAGTCTCCACAGCACTCTGGTTTTTATAGTGATGATATCTTTCCTTAACAAGAAACAGTTCCCCTACCTCATGCTGTTTGCACTTTTTGTGGCATTCACACGGATAAATATCGGGGTGCATGTATTCAGGGATGTGGTGGGGGCGCTTATAGTCGGTCTTCTCGCGTATAACATAGCGGATATCCTGTGGAGGTGGTGGCACGATGGATAGGGAATTGAAGCGTCAGTTCTTTCATCTCGCAGTAGGATTGATGTCCATCGCCGTTCTCGTATACCTCGGAAGGTACTGGCTGATGGCCGCCGCTTTCTTTTCCATGATCATCGGTCTTTTGATAGTGAACAGGTTGCTTATTGGATATGATATAAAGGTCATAAGATTGTTCCTTGAACATTTCGGAAGGGAAAAAGCACTTTTCCCCGGGTGGGGATCTGCCACTTATGCTGGTGGGATACTTATCCTTGTGACCGTTCTGGAACAGGTCCCTGAAATCGCAGCAGGAATAGTGGTCATTGCCCTTGGTGACAGTGCATCCACCATTATCGGGAGGAAAGGCATCCACAGGATACCTCATAATCCTAAGAAAACTATTGAAGGCACCCTGGCTTTCATGTTGGGCTCACTCCCGGCATACTTCTTCGTAGGTCCTGTGGCAATACCTCTTGCATTCATAATCGCTTTCATTGAGAGCATCGATTTTAAATTTGATGATAACCTTACTATTCCACTCGCAACTGTAGTGATGCTTGTGCTTCTAGGTGTTTGAAATGCCAAAAATAATATTCTCTTCAAAAAACATTGCCAGCCTGAATATCGCAAGGAAACTGGTGGAAAGACATGGATTCGAAAAGGTACATGATACTCTGTGGAGAAGAGGGGATATCGATCTCGTTGATACCGAAGTGGAGAGTATCGTGGAAGTCCCTACAGATTTCGATACTGATTATATCCTGGTCCTGAGCACCCATAAGAGCACAAAAGGAGGCAGGATGCTGACTGCCCATTTTCCGGGGAATTGGAATGAAGCCTTGATGGGCGGGGAAAAAAGGATATTGAATAAGGCATATGCAAGTCGGTTGAAGATTCTAATGGAAGAGATGGCAAAAGCCAATGAAAGCCTTGGGTGGCCTTTATTCATAGAAGCGGATCATCATGGTCCTGTCTGTAGTGCCCCCACCATATTTGTCGAGATTGGAAGCACCAAGGAGGAGTGGGGGGATGATGATGCAGGTTCGGTGGTGGCATCGGCAGTTTCCGAATCACTGAACAGGGAAGAAAGATATGTTCCGGTGATAGGCATAGGTGGAGGGCATTATGCAAAAGAGTTTACAAAAATGGTCCTAGAAAATGATTCTGCTGTTTCACATATAGCTCCCAAATATGCTATCGAATATCTGGACACTGGGATGATCAGACAAGCCGTTGATAAGACCGTGGAAGAGATTTCAGAAGTCCTGGTCCTGAAGGATGGGACAAATGCAGAACAGAAGGAGAAGATAAAGAGAATATGCTCTGAGCTGGAATTGAAATATGTTTGCAAAGATATAAAAAGGAAATAAGAGAGGTATTAATATGAAAGCGGAAGTCATCCCACAGGAAAAGGATATCCCCGAAATTCAAGGTTCGATTGTAGATAGAGGGTCCATAGACGAATAGGAGGAGGGTCTTGTCTGAAGTGATTTCGCCCCTGTTTTTTCCGGACATCTCCATCCATTAAGACGTAGCCACTTCCTTCTCTCCCTATAGTCGGGAACAATCTTTTCCACAAGAGACCAGAATCCCCGGCCGTGATTCCTATATCTCGTATGGGCCAGCTCATGGACAATCACATAATCCCTAATGGATTCTGGCATGAAAAGGAGCCTAATATTCAATGACATCGAATTCCTCCGTGAAAGGCTGCCCCATCTTGTCGTGGCTTCGCGAAGAGATACTCGATTTATCGTTGCCCCAAAGTGCTTCTGATTGAGTTCGTCCACTCTTTTTCTGATTAGAGGAAGCATCGATTTTGCGAGTATTTTCCCCACTATCAGTGATGCTGTCTCATGATCATCAGGATTTGGGAGCTCCACCTCGATTATCCTGTCATTGAGTCTTCCCTTCGATTTGTCGCCTTTCCCGAACAGAATAAGGAATTCCTTTCCCATCGGGTTTATCCTCTGACCGTGCATGAATCTCAATGGGGCGTTGTCTTCAGGATTCCACCTCCCTTTTTCTATCGATCTGACAGCCCTCTTTTCCAGCTTTTTCCCAATTTCAAACCTGTCTTTTTTTGACCATTTCCTAGGTATGCTGATGACTAACTTTCCATCCCGCATCTTTGCTATTGCATTCTTATTGCTGCTTGGGATGTATGCAATTTTGAAGGGTTTTCCGTTGATCTCGACTGATCGCTCTGATGGAAGTTCGATCATGGTGATATTTCTACTTATTTGTTTTTAGATGTTTTTGGAGATTTGGACAAATTTACAAAAATTTGTCCGCATGTTCTGAACGTCGCGATGT
>CAYVTJ010000050.1:0-8306 GCA_964454475.1 Microcaldota archaeon
AGCCCAAAAAGATAAAACAGACAACCTTCTTTATTTTAATCTGGCGAAGTCAAGTAAATAATAATCAGAATGGTCCGATTGGTTCTTTCTCTTGGAATGATTCTGACATCTATAATTATGGGGATGAGGTAATAACCACTTCATCCAGTGCCCAGAATGTTCAGATTGCATTTTCCATAGAGGGTTCGGCATTTGCAGATTCAGAGGCTCCGACTGTAAATCTGGTTTCCCCTGCAAATAATTCAATTCTCGATTATTATGATGTGACATTCAGTTTCAACGTGACTGATGATATCTCTGATGCGATGAATTGTTCCTTTTATTTGGATGGGTCACTCAACCAGACGAATGAGAGCGTTGCAAATAACACCAATACCTATTTTGTTGTGAACGATCTTTCCTATGGGGATCATAATTGGTCTGTTTTATGCTATGATACTGCGGGCAATTCTGCCACGAGCGATATCTGGTATTTAACTATAGACAGCCCTCCCAACGTCACAATACAGTCCCCTGAGAACATGAGCTACAATGCAACTTCCATTGATCTGAACTATACAGTGGATGATACTCAAACGGACTCCTGCTGGTTTATCCTTGACAGCGAATCTGTCAATACTACAATCTCAGGGTGCACAAACACCACTCTCACAGATCTCTCAGAGGGCCGCCACAATGTCACGGTATATGCAAATGATTCATCCAACAACACAGGCTCAGATACGGTTTATTTTACAGTGGATACTACCGCACCGCAGATAACCCATGTATCACCCTCTGACGGTTCATTCCTTAATGCTGGCAGTGTGGATCTAACCTTCAATGTCACTGACAGTCTTTCATCAGTCCTCAATTGTTCCCTCTATCTCGACAACACCCTCAACCAGACCAATGAATCCACCCAGAACGGCACAGATACAGTCTTCAGCCTGGCTGGTCTTGATGATGGCACCTATGACTGGAATATCTCCTGCTATGACACTGCAATGAACCTGGCTTTCAGCTCACCCTGGAACTTTACTGTGGATACAGAAGATCCCAACGTCACAATACAGTCCCCTGAGAACATGAGCTACAATGCAACTTCCATTGATCTGAACTATACAGTGGATGATACTCAAACGGACTCCTGCTGGTTTATCCTTGACAGCGAATCTGTCAATACTACAATCTCAGGGTGCACAAACACCACTCTCACAGATCTCTCAGAGGGCCGCCACAATGTCACGGTATATGCAAATGATTCATCCAACAACACAGGCTCAGATACGGTTTATTTTACAGTGGATACTACCGCACCGCAGATAACCCATGTATCACCCTCTGACGGTTCATTCCTTAATGCTGGCAGTGTGGATCTAACCTTCAATGTCACTGACAGTCTTTCATCAGTCCTCAATTGTTCCCTCTATCTCGACAACACCCTCAACCAGACCAATGAATCCACCCAGAACGGCACAGATACAGTCTTCAGCCTGGCTGGTCTTGATGATGGCACCTATGACTGGAATATCTCCTGCTATGACACTGCAATGAACCTGGCTTTCAGCTCACCCTGGAACTTTACTGTGGATACAGAAGATCCCAACGTCACAATACAGTCCCCTGAGAACATGAGCTACAACACATTTTCAGTACCTCTCAATTATATGGTATCTGATAATCTTGGCATAATAACATGCAGCTATTCGCTTGATGGAGATTCTGAAGTTCCCCTGTCTTCCTGTGCCAATATCACTCTCTTCAGCCTTTCCAATGGTCACCATAATGTCACAGTATTTGCTGAAGACTTCGCAGGAAATGTCGGAGAGGACATACAATATTTCACAATCGATGTAGATGAGTATGAGGATGGTGATTCTGGAGAGGATTTGGATGATATGGATTTAGAATATGAAATAGTCTGCCCATACAATCAGGTAGTTTTTGAAGTGATGGACGGTTCTGATCCTGTTGATGATGTTGAGATACAAATCTGGAAATTGCAGGGTTTTGAGTCGGTAGCCACATTGTATACTGATTCGGATGGTCTTGCAGATGTTCAACTCACTGAAGACGGAGTTTATCGGGTAAGGGCTGAGAAAGATGGATATCTCACTGATGATGTGGAGATGGATTTCACCCTGTGTGTTGTTCAACCCGAGTGTTCCTTGGATGACAACTGTGCTTATTATGAGCAATGCAGTCAGGACCAATGTATTCCTGTTTATTGTCCATGCGGTAGTGTGGAGAACCACACTTGTTTAGAGTATGAATGCTGTTCAGATGTAGAAGGTTATGAATGTCCGGAGGGCAGTACCTGCATAGGCAACCACTGTGTTGCTCAATATGAATGCACTTCTGATGATGATTGCGCGGAAACGGAATACTGTGATGTCTCACAGGGGGAAACGGGCGGGACCTGCGAGGTTGTGGCTGGTTGCGGCGAGGTTGTCGATCATCAACTCATAGCTTATGAATGTGGAGATTCCCAGTATTGCCAACCCTGCTCACAGGGATCAATATGCATGGATCATGAGTGTTTTGCAGTAGATCTCTTATGTCCGAAGAGTGGGGAAGTCGGATTTGATCAGGTCTGCACAGCAAAACAGGGTGATGAACCTTGTATCGATTGTCAGGTTTCCGTGACCAATCCTGACGGGACGGCTGGTCAATATCAGACAGATGGGGAGGGCAAGTTTATGTTCTCTCTTGAGGATACAGGAGACTATGAGGTATACCTGATGAGAAATGGGACGCCTTTAGTATCGATAGTGGTTTCAGCATTGCCAAAATCAGTCCCCTCGGAGCAGTCCTCCCTCATGGATATCATTTGGTCTATTTTGCCCTATCTTATTTTGATACTGGCTCTTTTGCTCCTGTTACTGTTGCTATTATTCCTATTATTCAGGAAGAATGTGACAATTCAGGTAGTAACTAAGAATCCTGCAGTAGGCGTTCCTCTTTCCATAAAATCGATAGACAAGAACTCCAATAAAGTAATCAAGGATGTGCCTGTTATGATAAAATATGATGGGAAACCTTTGGTATCCGGAAAGACGGACAAGAAGGGTTCATACTCCTTCAAACCCGAGGCTCCTGGGAAGTATGAAGTCTTTGTTATGGGCAGGGATAACCCGGAGAAGATGGTTGAGATATGAAAGGCCTCTTTTTTGTGCTTTTTTCACAATTCAACCGAAGATACTTAGATATCTCTCTCCTCTGTCCGGGAGAACAGATACCACGTTCCCACCATATCCCATCGAGGCGAGGATATTCGCCCCTGAGCTGATGCCTGCAAGTATGCCATAATCAAGAGCGAGTCTTCTGCTCATATTCATGGCATTATGGCTATTAACCGTTACAATTTCGTCTATCCAGCCAAGATTATCCTTAACTAATTTTGGAATGAAACCTTCTCCGATTCCTTGAATCTCATGAAGCCCTGGTTCTTTCCCTGAGAGGACTGCGGATTCTTCAGGTTCAACGCCCACTATTCTGATATTAGGATTTGCTTTCTTCAATTTTTTGGCGGTTCCAATTAGAGTCCCTCCTGTTCCTATTCCTGCGACGAATACATCGATGTCCTGAACCTCCCTCATGATTTCTTTGGCAAAACCTACCCTGTGGGCTTCAATATTATCAGGATTCTCGAATTGTCTGGGAAGGAAGGCATCTGGATAGGTGGATGCCAGTTCATCACATTTTTTGATCGCTCCGACAACATCTTCTTCAGCAGGCGTGAGAATAATCTCTGCTCCGAAATATTCCATCATCCTTTTCCTTTCCATACTCATGGATTCAGGCATAACTGCAGTGAGGCGGTATCCTTTGAGGGCGGATATCATGGAAAGCGAGATTCCCGTATTTCCACTTGTCGCTTCTATAATTCGCCCCCCTGACCTGAGATCTCCTCTTTCCTCCGCTTTCCTTATTATGTACTCAGCCATCCGATCCTTTATGCTGCCGCTCGGATTGACAGTCTCAAGCTTGGAATAGATGCCCATTATATCAAGTATGGGCGTATTTCCGATCGTATCTAATATGTTCTTTGAATTCATATTCTCAAACCAGGATCAGATTCCGAAATTCCCCATATTTCCATTTTTCATCATGCCTTCCAGTTTTTTCCTGAGGCCACGATCTTTTTTAACCCTGTTCATCATCTTTTCCATCCTGTTGAATTGAGCGAGGAAAGCCTTTACATCGTTGATCGTTGTGCCTGAGCCGTTGGCTATCCGTTCCAGCCTGCTCTGGCTTTTTTTCAATAGAGATGCATCCTTTCTTTCATCAGGCGTCATGGAATTTATCATCGCTTCATAAATCTTAAGTTTCCCCTCTCCTTCCTGGACTACTTCTTTGGGGACATCCGATGCTCCCATCATTGAGAATACGTTCCCGAGAGGGCCCATTTTTTTTGCCGCTTTTAGCTGTTCATAGAAGCTTTCGATCGTCAGTTTATCGCTTTGTATCTTCGACATGTCGGTTGTATCTGATGCTTTTTTTACTTTCTCCATCAATGCCTCGAAGTCAGGCACCCCCAGAAGCCTTCCGACAAACCTTTTTGAGTCATATACCTCAAGATCGCCCATCTTCTCGCCGACACCGATAAATGAAATCTGCGATTCTGATGCCGCTACAGCACTAAGTGCCCCCCCTCCTTTTCCAGAGCCATCCATCTTAGTGACTATCACTCCAGAGAGAGGGATCGTAGAATTGAATTCATTTGCTTGCTTCCCTGCTATCTGTCCAATATCCGCACTGATCACTAAGTATCGTTCATCCGGTTCAAGGATCTTATTCACAAAACGGAGCTCTTCTGCAAGAGGGCCATCGAAGGCGGATCTTCCGGCAGAGTCAACAATAAGCACATCCTCTTTCGCTTTTTCAATGGCATATTGAACGATCAGGGATGATTTTCCCTCTCCCTCTTTGGTGTAGTATGCTGATCCTGTTTGTTTTGCCAGTTGTGCTAATTGTTCCTGTGCTGCAGGTCTGTCAGTATCCGCACCAATAAGTCCGACAGACAAGCCTTTGGACTTGTAGAAGTGGGCTAGTTTGGCGCATGTAGTGGTCTTTCCAGAACCGTAAAGGCCGCATACAAGAATCCTGTGCTTGTCAAGGCGAGGATTATAGCTCTTGCCCATCAGTTCGGTGAGCTCTTCATAAACAACCTTAATCACATGCTCTTTCAGGGACAGGGCTTCGAGCTTTTCTGTCTTGAAGGAACGTTCCTCAATCCTTCTTGATAGCTCAAAGACAAGCTTGATGTTCACATCCGAGGATATCAAGACCTTTTGAATCTCTTTGATCAGGCTCTTCACCGCATCCTCATCAACATAGGGCTTATTGGTCAGTTTAGCCAGAGTAGTCCTTAATTTTCTTCCAAGATCCATCTCAAATCACTTTTCATTAATATCTCTGGGATATTCTGTATTAGATTTGGACATAATATAATAAAAGGTAACTTATGAATCATACTGGTGATTAGTTGCCTTTCGATCCAGGAAAGATGAAAATTGAAACGAACAAAGAGTCCTATAAACCAGGAAACACAGTCAAAGTGACCCTGAAATTGGACCTAAAGAAACCCGTCAAGGCGAAATGGCTGAAAGTTATCGTTGAAGGCACTGAGATCGAGATAAAGACGACCAAGGAAACAGTCCAGATAAAAGGGTCGAGAGGAAAACCAGGTAAGAAAGTCGAGACTTCCGAATCTGAAGAGATCATCAGCGCACTACAGTATGACGAGAAGACATTGGGAGAGGATGAAATATTTGAAAGCGGAGAATATAAAACAAGCTTCAAACTTCCGGATGACCTACAGAGGACAGCCAAGGCAGGCGGAGCAAAAGTCGAATACAGGATAAAGGCAAAGTTGAACATCCCGCTTAGTTTCGATGTCTGCGATGAGAAAGTGCTTGTAATAAAGTGAAAAAGGTCAGGGAGGCCTGGACCTCCAAAAATACTTTTTTAAAGCTTATTTTATATAAATATTGACATCAATTTTGTGTAAAGAAGAAGCTTGCACGAATTTTAATAAGATGAAATTAGGAGAGGTGAAAAAATGGCAAAACAGATGAATTCGGAACAGATGCATGCACTTCCAGAAGGTTCCCAAAGGGTACTTGGAAGAGATGCGATGAGGGTTAACATCGCCATCGGTAATGCGGTAGCAACCATTGTCAAAAGCACTCTTGGTCCGAAAGGAATGGACAAGATGCTTGTTTCTGACATGGGCGATATCGTCATAACTAATGACGGAGCGACCATATTGGATGAGATGAATGTAGATCATCCAGCTGCCAAACTGATGGTGGAAATATCCAAGACACAAGACAAGGAAGTCGGAGATGGAACGACGACTTCTGTGGTGATGGCAGGAAACCTTCTTTGGAAAGCGGGCGAACTCCTTGACCAGAGCATTCATCCAACCGTGATAATCAAAGGTTATGAACTGGCATCCAGGAAAGCCGAAGAAATCCTCAGGAATCTTTCCCAGCCGGTTAGGCCTGATGATGAAGAAACCCTGTATAAGATTGCGCTTATTGCGATGGGTTCCAAAGGAATCGGAAGCGATTATGAGAAGAAGACCATTGCCAGGTTGGTCTCCTCAGCAGTAAAACAGGTCTCAGAAGAGAGGGATGGAAGCTATTCCGTTGATATGGATCTTATAAAGATCGAGAAAAAGGCAGGAGCGGAAGTCTCCAAGAGCTCTTTGATAAAAGGAGTCCTCATTGACAAGGAAGTGGTCAATGCAGGGATGCCCAAGAGCATCAACAGTGCGAAAGTGCTTCTGCTCGATACGGCCCTTGAGATCGAGAAGACGGAAACCGATGCCAAGATCGAGATTGATTCTCCTGAGAACATGCAGGCCTTCCTTACTCAGGAGGAGAATATGATGAAGAACATGGTCGAGAAGATCGGTTCGACCGGAGCCAATGTGGTATTCTGCCAGAAGGGTGTTGATGATCTTGTGCAGCATTATCTCTCAAAGAGAGGTATAATGGCGGTCAGAAGGGTTAAGAAGAGCGATATGGAAAAACTCTCAAGAGCCACAGGAGGAACGGTCTCATCCAGCCTTGAAGGCCTCAGTGAAGAAGAACTTGGGTATGCAGGTCTTGTCGAAGAAAGAAAAATCTCCGGGGAAGCGATGGTATTCGTTGAGCAGTGCGCTGATCCTAAGAGCGTCACTCTTTTGGTCAGAGGTGGAACAGATCATGTTGTCAGCGAGGTTGAAAGAGCGGTTATCGATGCAAGAGGTGCGGTTTCTAGCGCTCTCGAAGACGGAACCTATGTCGTAGGAGGTGGCAGTGTGGAAATGGAAATAAGCAAGGATATTCATTCCTATGCTATCGAGATCGGTGGAAGGGAACAGCTTGCCATCCAGGCATTTGCCGATGCCCTTGAAGCGATTCCTAAAGCATTGGCAGAGAATGCAGGTATGGATGTCGTGGACACACTTGTAACCTTGAGAAACAAGCACAAAGAAGTGGAAGGAAAGACCGTTGGTGTCAATGTAATTGACGCAAAGGTCGAAGATCTCAGGGAAAGGGGCATATATGAGCCAAGCAGGGTTAAGAGACAGGCAATATCCTCCGCGACCGAAACAGCAAGACTTGTCCTCAGGATCGATGATATAATCAGCTCCAAAGGGAAGTCGGGCGGAGGTGAAGGACCCCCTGGCATGCCACCAGGAATGGGCGGCATGATGTGATCTTTTTTATTTTCTTTCTTTTTATCTTTTCTTATGGCTGTTTCCGATCTTGATGCCCTTCTGAAGGATATGTCTCCTGAACTCCATGAAGAAAACTACTATTTTGCTACATTGGATAAATCCAATCTGATCGCAATATCCGGATATCTCCAGTATGTGGTTGATGTCTTTAGGGAAGAAGAGGGCTTGAGTATTGTTTTTGAGGAGCCTATTCTCGAGGCGGTGGAATCTTTAAGCAGGGAGGAGATTCAAGGGCCGTTTTCAATGATCAGCCTAAATATCAATTCCGATCTCATGGCAGTCGGTTTCCTTGCCAGGGTAACTCTGGAGCTGGCCAGAGAAGGGATCAGTGTCAATGCATTTTCAGCATATCATCATGATCATTTATTTGTGCCTCATGAAAAGAGAGAGGAGAGTATGCTGATCCTGGAAAGGGTGAGCAACGGGCAGAAATGAGGTTATGGAAAGTACTGAAAGTTCATACATTTGACTGTTTTGCTTGATACATACTCTCAAAACGAAATAAAGGATTTCCCACATCGAGTGAACTTATTGACCTGACTTCGCCAGATTAGAATAAAGAAGGTTGTCTGTTTTATCTTTTTGGGTT
>CAYVTJ010000051.1:0-8218 GCA_964454475.1 Microcaldota archaeon
TAAACTTAACCTCGCCAGTTTCAACCCTGCTCACGCTGATTCTTTGCCTCAAAACAATTTGACAGTTTGGCCTCAAACCCGGATTTTATTCAGATATTTTTTGAGGACTTTCATTTTATAGCCCAAAAAGATAAAACGGATGGCCTTGTTTATTTTAATCTGGCGAAGTCAACTCAAGAACTATGATCGTCATGGGGAGAAACGGATGGCCGTTTTGCCGGATATGTCCTGCATGGAAAACACAATCAACATTTTTCTGTTCTTCCAGCCTCTTTTTACGGAATAATCAACACGAGAGCTGGGTGGCCCCTTTACGTCCCTCCTCTTGATCCGTTGCATGTCTGGCCACAAGCAGGGCAGGAAACTCAAGAGGAATCTTTTGGGCATTTCTTTGGTTTCTTTTCTTTGAATTTGAATTCTTTCTGCCCGGGATCCTGAGGGTCCTGTGATTTTCACCAGGCCGATATAGTCTTCTTGATCTCTTTTTCAACCCCGAGAACCTCCCTCTCTATTTCCGTTATCCTGGCATTTACCTGCTGTATCCGATCTTCCTCTTTCTCAAGCTGGGATATGTATCTCTTGGCAAGATCGGATGCCGCCGTATTCTGGGATATTGCCCCGATATTATCTCTTAATCTGGACTGCTCCTGTTCAAGCCTTTTGAGTTCAGACGTGAGCAGCTTTTTCTCCTTCTCCATGTCCTGTATATGCTTGTATTTTTCTATTACTTCTTCCATTCTTTCTTTGAGCTCGGATGTAACCTCCCCCCACCTGAAATAATTCTCAAGACTTTCAAGACTGAGATCGCGTATGGACTCCTCATAAGACACTTCCTTCACTTCATGGATGTCAAATGATCTTTCGCTATCACCAGGAACTTCTGTGTTCCATCGGTAATGGCCATGCGTCTTCTCATCAGGGTTATTTGTTTTCACAAGCTTATAGCTATTATCTCTGGGGTGCTCTATCATGATCTTCATCGGTTTCTTTGTCTTGTTGTGTATTGAATAAGTGGTCGTCTTCTCCTCAGAGCGGCACCGTACGAAAAAGACTCCGCTTAGATAACTATTGATGAATTTCCTTCTTACGTCGGTCTCAACTTTAACTTCTGCTCCAAGTTCGACCGCATACACTACCAGCTGTTCGGTTCCCTCAGGTGTGAAGGGAAGTATGGCTTCTCCGGCATAGGTTCCTGAATCATAGACTGTCAACGGTCCACGCTCAAGGGAAAGCCCTGTCTTATTGGGGAACCGTATAGCTGCCATGGGATTCTTGGGATTCTTCGAAGCATTGAAGATATTCACCTTCTCGCAACCTATTTTCTGCTGAATGATCGGAAGCATGGCACTCCGGCCCCTTTTTATCGTAACCGGGTTTTTGATATCATATCTGAAAAGCGCCCCCAGCTCCTGCGTCCGGGTGTTGATTACTGCACTGTCTTCGAAATCCATTTGCTCTGATTCGGATTCAACGCAAGAATTGGCAACCATTTTAGAAGGTTTGGGAGCTGCTGCCCCTCCCTGGCTCAACTTCTTCCTTGATCTGACGCTTGTTTCCATCTTGATAGGAGCCTTGACATTGGAAGCATATTCCTTTATCACCGAACGGTGTGAAACAGGAGGGGCATAGAAATCATAAACAAATGATATCGGCTTTCCTGCCACCAGGCTCACATCCACATCATCAAGATCCTCGTCAAGCGGATTATCGATTATTCCCCAGCCCTGAAGCAAAGCATCCTTTCCCCCGAACGCGAACCTGTAAGATACGCGCCATACCGGGAATTCGATGATATAACTAAGCCGGATGTCATGTTCCCGGCCTTTTGACAGGACCACGGATGCATTTTTTTTATGCTGTTTTTTTTCTGCGATTGATAGGGCAAGCGAATGTTGAAGATCATCAACACTGCTCTTCTGGCTTAATTTTATATTCCTTATATCAAGGATATCGATTAAATGGACCGTTCCATTGTCATCAAGCAAGGACAGCGAGGGCCGGGGTCCTCCCTCCTTTGAATTTCTTTCCCCTGTCCCGATCACCTTTCCCTTTATCTGATTGTCTGCAGTCACAATAACCTCGTTGCCTTTGAGTGCGCGGATAAGGCCCAGAACAGCATCATTGTCAGGAATCAAAAAACAATCACCGAGTTTCTTTTCGATATCCTCATAGGACTCATAGCTTACATTAATGACCTTTCCAGCCCCATCGGTCACAACAAGACTCTTTAAAACATCATTCATGCTTTTATCCTTGAATTCAAGGTTGAGTTCATCATCATCCAATTTCCCTCTTCTCTCAATATAACCGACACCGTGCTTGTAGAGCACGATTTTTGATACAGGTAAGCCTGACATATGAATCAGGCTTAGAATATGTATAAGCGATTAAAAAACTACCGATAAAGGCATAAATTTTCTGATTGTAACCTATTCTCGCCAGTTTCAACCCTGCTCACGCTGATTCTTTGCCTCAAAACCATTTGACAGTTTGGCCTCAAACCCGGATTTTATTCAGATATTTTTTGAGGACTTTCATTTTATGGCCAAAAAAAACAGACGGCCTTGTTTATTTTAATCTGGCTAAGTCAGGCAATAAAGGGAAAAATCAGCCAGCAAACATGGAGTGAACCTGGCAAGAATGGTCTGGCTGTTTTCTCCAGCCTGGCCCAGACTGCTCAGCGCAGGAATGAAAAATTCAGCGATTTGTGAGGACTGAGGTGAAAGCGAACCTACACGAGAAGAGAAAATATTAAGTGTACAGTAGCCTAGTTTCTGTCCGCTTTTGTTAGCTGAATTTTTGTCCGCTTTTTGATCTTTGTCTGGTTCTTGTTAAAATACTTTTTATCATGGTAAATACTGGCTGGAGTGTGCCAGCCAAGTATCTGCTGTTTTCTCCAATGATTGTATTTATGATCAAATTTCCATAGTTCTTTCCTGAAGTGAGACAATGATCTGAACTCGGTCAATGAAATCAATTCTCTGTGCAGGACTTTATGATATGCTTCAATCTTTCCTCTGCCTCTTGGATGATACGGCCTTCAAAAAATCAGCTGTATCCTGTGCTTTGCAGCCTCAGCCTTGAATGCTTTTGAGATGAGCTGGGTTCCGTTGTCAAGGTATATCTGCCTTGGTTTTCTGCCTGCTTTCAATGCCCATTGCAGGCAGTTTACGGCTTCTTCTTTTCCCTTTCTCAGATATACCTTTGACCTTATCCTAAATCTTGAACAGTCATCAGTAAAGCCGGTGACATATACCTGTCCTACGCCGTGAATTCTGAACTGAAAAGTATCATCTTGCCACATAGAATCCACGTGCTTTCTCTGGAATCTCTTGCATGGTTGGGGCTTAGCTTTTATCCTGAAGAGAAGCCCATGTTTCTTGAGGATTTTATGCACTGTTGTCTAGTGCAGTGGGATGTCAAACTGGTATTTTATCCTCCTTGCCCCCCAAGCAGGATATTTCCTCTTTAGTGAGATAATCCTCTGGATCAGTGATTGAGATGTTTTATTGTTTCCTCTTTTTGGCCCTGTTTTCTCAGGCCTCAGCCCATCAATGCCATTACTCAGATATTCCTTACACCATCTTCTGAGAGTTCTACCAGAGATATTGTAAAGCTGACTGATTTCCTTTGCAGTCCTGACACCTTCAGAGTATAGTATGACTGTTTTGAGTCTTATGTCCATAGTTGCTTTCACCATAATTCCCACCAGAAAACTGATGAGTGAAAGCGGACATAAAATCGACTAACATTTTAGGACAAAAATTTGACTAATCTACAATTAAGCGCTTATGTTTTTTGCTGTTGGCTTATTGTCTTTTTTTTCACTGGTTATCAATTGCAGTTTTCAGCGAGGCCTCCACAATCTCGGCAACCCCCCGAATGCCGTCCCATCTGACGGACCAGCGGTTTATTCTAATCCTTCCCGAGAAGAAAGGGGCATAAGCAACAAAGGTTTCGCCTTCCCCCCCTTCGAGAAATGGATGTATGTGGGGCGGGGGATTCCTGGTTATCCCGGACAAGGGCTTGCCCAGATGTTCTTCGCCGAGTCCTTCCGCCGATACTGCTGTAATGTATATCTCGAGATGATCGAGCATCTCGGAAAAGAGCTCTTCTTCCTTGTGCCAAAGAGGACTGTAATCCGGGATGCCCAGTCTATTTGCAACAGACGCTATCTGCCATCTTTGATATTCGCTTGCTACTGCTCCGGTGACGATTCCTTCTGCAGAAATCTCCCTGAGTTTCCTTATGAGATTCTCTTCCCAGGAATCATCATCAGAATGGAGGAACGACTGTTCCATTCCCATCAGATCTGCCTGCATAGGTGTAAGGTGAACGTTGGGATGATGAAACATCATCGAATACTCCTGAGGAACAACCGTGATCAGAAAGGGTTCGAAGCCCTGGAATTCTGCCCAGAATGCTGCAAATACGCTATCCTTCCCACCGGAAAATAAAACAGCCAAACGCATAGATAGATAATAATAAGTTTAAAATATAAAACTAGCAAAGGAGTAGAATTATGTTCAAAGCGATACTTCTCGATCTGGACGGGACGGTGTACAGAGGATCCGAAGCGATAAGCGGAGCTGCCAAAACAATAAAACTGCTAAAAGAGCGGGGAGTAAGGGTCTTTTATCTTACCAATTCATCTACGAAATCGAGGGAAAAAAGAGCGGAATTCCTGAAAGGTCTTGGCATACCCGCAAGATCAGAGGAGATTTACAGTTCATCCTATGCCGCGGCGAAATATGTGGAAAAGAACCGCCCGGGATGCACTGTGTTTGCACTCTGCGAAGGCGGCATACAGGAGGAAATCCGTAAAAGGGATTTGGAGATATCGAATGACGAGCATGCAGGAGTGGTCATTGTCGGGCTTGACAGAAGCATAAATTATAAGAAGCTCGCAATAGCGCATCGTGCAATAGAAAATGGTGCGGCATTCATAGCTACGAATGAAGATCCCACCTTTCCTGTCGAGGATGGTTTTCTGCCAGGCGCTGGAGCATTTGTCGCAGCAATTGAGAAATCGACAGGGGTGCGGCCCTTTGTTACGGGAAAACCGAATCCATATCTGATAAACCTGATCCTTGATGAGAACGATTTCAGGAAAGACGAGGTTCTTGTTGTTGGAGACAGGCTTGAAACAGACATCCTTTCGGGCATAAAAGCGGACGTTAAAACCGCCCTGGTCCTTAGCGGAGTTGCAAAGAAAAAGGATATCGACGGGATAAAGCCGGATTACGTGATAGAAAGCATTAGAGAACTTCTCAATCCTCCATTATATCCTTTATTGTATCACTTGGAAGATCGAAAAGACTTTTCTCAAGATCCATGATACCTATATTCTCCTGGGCAGGTTCGACAGGCTCGTAAGCTTGCTGGGGCTCCTCTTGTTTGATAATATCATAGGATAACTGAAGGCTATTTCCGCAATGAGGGCACTTGCCTGCTATATGGAGTTCTTTTAATTCAAGACCACTGCCCATTCTCACTACTGTCTCAAAACCACAATTGGAGCATTTTATATTCTTGTTAATTTCCATCCAAATCGCCAGTTAGCATTATTCTATTCAATATTATAAATCTTGTTACTGTCGAATTCGGTTGTCTGGGAGGCATTCCCAAGACTTATAACTTTATTATCCGCTTCTCGGTTATGATCATGTCCATTCTTTGATCATTCTCATGGGCAGGGAGAGTTTCAAGAATCTGGAATTCGTAGGCCAGGCCAATTCGATAAGCAGGGGATCTTGAGAGGAATCTATCATAATAACCCATTCCATATCCAAGCCTGTGCATGCAAAGTCCGAAACAAACACCAGGTACAAGAACGACGTCGGAAAATGAAAGGGGCGGCAGCTTCTCACTGGGTTCGGGAACTCCGAACTTTCCGGGCCGCAGATCATCAAACGATTTGAATCTCACCATCTCAATCTCCTCATTCGTGGCAGGAACAAGAATCTCCTTCTTTTTTTGAACCTGATCGATAATATCGGTCGTATCCACCTCGCTCCCCTTGGGCACATAAAATGCTACCGTATCTGCATTCTTGAAATGTTCCTCATCAGATAGATTTTCCAATATGGACAGGCTCTTTGATACGATCTCATCTCTTGAGAGGGAATTCCTTCTATTTAGCATTGCCCTTCGCAATTCCGCCTTTGCCTCAAACACCATCAAACCCTTATGTAAGCAAATAATATTAAAAATAAGAGCGATAGGTGGGCATGAAAGCGGTAGATTACAGGGAAAACAGGGTACGCATACTGGATCAGAGCATTCTTCCGAAGAGAGAGGAAATGATACTGTGCGACTCTCCTGAAAAGGTCGCAGATGCGATATCTGGCATGAGGATTCGAGGGGGACCATCGATAGGCGTGGCAGCGGCATATGGAATGGTACTCGGAGAAGATAAGGAGAGGGCTGCTAGGGTGCTGAAGGAAACAAGGCCAACAGCAGTAGACCTTTTTCATGCGATCGATTATGTCCTGAACCGCATTAGTGAAGGGCAAAGTTCCCTGGAAGCAGCAAGAGATTGGGATATGGATAATTCCGAGCGATGCAAGAAAATAAGTGAAAAAGGAGCGGGATTGATAAAAAATGGTTCGAAAATTCTCACTCATTGCAATACCGGCTTCCTTGCCGCAAATTCACATGGTACTGCATTAGGCGCCATAGTTCGGGCAAACAGAAAAGGACTCGAATTTGAAGTCATGGTGGGTGAAACCAGACCAAAACTACAGGGAGCGCTCACAAGCTGGGAACTTTTGAGAGAGAATGTCCTGCACAGAGTGATTGCGGATTCTTCAGCAGGTCATCTGATGAAAGATGGCCATGTGGATATGGTTATGGTCGGTGCAGATAGAATAGCAGAGAATGGGGATTTTGCAAATAAGATCGGCACCTACCAGTTGTCGATCCTTGCCAAGGAACATAATATTCCCTTCTATGTGCTCGCACCTATAACCAGCTATGATTTTGACCTCAAGAACGGTTCATCGATCATTATTGAAACAAGGGATGATAAGGAACTGCTGGAGATGGATGGTAAAAGGTTATATCCCGAAGGGGCCAGGGGCCTGAATCCTGTCTTTGACATTACGTCTGGCGAAAATGTAACCGCTTTCATAAATGAATATGGCATATTCGATCATATCGGCAGGGTTAAGGAGATAGCCTGACATCAACAAGGAGCCGGAATATGAAAAGATTTGATTGGTTGGATGGAGCCCGTGGTGCGGCCGTACTTGCGATGGTAGCATACCACATCTTCTTTGATCTGGAATACCTGGATATCGCAGATATCGGAATGAACGGACTGGGATGGAAATTATTCCAACGGGCGATAGCTTTCTCCTTCCTCTTCATCGTAGGCATATCGCTAGTGCTGGCGTACAGCAGGAAAAAGAGCAAGTGGCCCTGGTTCAGAAGAGTGGTGATACTCTCCAGCCTGGCCACCGTTATCACAATGGCAAGCTGGCTCTTTGATCCTGAACGATTTATCTCCTTCGGAGTGATACATCTGATCGCTCTCTCAAGCTTATTATTCCCTTTTGCAAGAAAGCTTGGAGATTGGATGGTGCCCTTCGCATTGACCATCATCATCGCAGGGTTCTTCCTCGGAAACTCGAGTCCTCCTGATCCCAACTATTTATTCTGGATGGGGATCCATTCATCAGGGTATAATCCGCTGGACCATTATCCCATGATACCCTGGTTCGGCATCATACTTCTCGGTATCAGCGCAGGAGAGAGGCTGACGCACAGTAGTAGAGACCTAAAAAGTGAAACATATCTGGAAGGGCTGGCCTTGATAGGAAGGAATGCTATTCTCGTTTATGTAATCCATCAGCCGGTACTAATAGGACTATTGATGATCCTGACCTCATGATTCCCTTATCCCAGTTAGGGAAAACTTTCGCTAAAGGGCACCGGTTTCATCTGGATGAATCTCTCTTTCCGAATACTGGGTTATCTACCTACAGTGACATTGTGAGCATTCCAGATTTATACACATTTATTTCCTGCCTCTCTTGTCTGGGATACTTATTTCATTCCGTATAGGTGGTTACTTCTAGCAAAAGACAGGTGTTTTTCACAACGTCTATAATAAAAAACAATGGTTGATGCCATCTTATAATGACTGATGTTTTTACCCGGGACGCTCAAGAGTTCTATTCAGCGTTCTGTCGGAGATGTCTCCCCTGAATCCAAG
>CAYVTJ010000052.1:0-8208 GCA_964454475.1 Microcaldota archaeon
GGACAGAACCCGTAAATCAGTTGCAAGGAATGAAATTGTTATCGGAGAGAGCCACTCCGATCTCCCTCTTCTCGATGCACCCGGTAAAGTTGCCCTCCTATCCACTGTGGCGGGAACGGTCTCTGTAACCCCTCTATCGAATAAGAGACTCGTCTTTCTTAATGGCGAACCGCTTGAGTTTAATCATTGGGAATTAATACGAGAGGGCGATGTGCTTTCATGTGGAGGGAGCACTGTAAAGATATTGCCCTTCGGGCCAGGAGATAATAATGATTTCGAAATCGAGCTGTTTTCAGAGGATTATAACTCAATAGGCATACCATTGTCATTCTCCGGAAATCATATGGTCAGGATTGGCCGATCCGATAGTTCTGCATCTCGTCCCGAATTGAGGGATAATAATGACGGGACCTTTAGCCTGAATATTCCGGATATGGACATATCAAGGAATCACGCGGAAGTCGGCTTCACTGATAACCGGGAATTGGCGGTAAAAGATACCAATTCCTACAATGGTACCTTCCTCAATGGGGAGCGACTTGGCCATCTTCCGATGCTATTGGGAGGAGGAGACAATATTAGAATTGGTACTCTGAACCTCAGGATGCCCCTGACTATTGGCACAACAAAGACAGATGGCCCTGCGGATCGGCTCTTCGACAAGGCCAAGAGGAGATGTATGTTCTCAGCCAATGATGAGCGTGATTGCTGGAATGCTCTCCACAGAATGGAAGTAGCAATCACCACGATGAATAATATCAATTCCGATACTGTGCTCGCAGCATGGGAAAGGCGGTTGGATGACGAGATTGGTGCCTTGTCTGAGCATCCGAAAAAGGCAAAAAGGTTCAAGAGGGTGATATCCTCATCAGAGTTTCTTCTATCGAGATTGTTCTCACTAGCTGAGGGTGAGTCTATTTCCTTTTTGAATTTATTTGAGAATGCTCCCAGATTATTTGAATTTACCGATCTGATGAGGATAACAAAGGATGGTTTCCATCAGAAGACTGTAAAACCCAACAAGAAACTCAAAAGAATTCTGAAGAAAAAGAATTCTGGTGACGATCCGCTCCTATTCATAATGGATTCAGCCTTAGAAGTCATCCGCTCCCGGGAAGATGCAATATTCCGTCTCTCAAGGGACGAGGCCTTCAGCGACAAGAAAGCAAGACTTGAATACCTAAAGAACTCATACCAACAAGAACTCTACAATTATGAAAAAGTTCGCTTTGAACTTAATGACCTGCTCAAAGATGTTGGATTTGTCATCCTTAGAAATGATGCCAGGTTGGCTCTTGCAGAGGTATCTGCGATCTTCTCTGTGGGTGATGTTGATTATACCATTGTTGATCCTATGAATAATTATGATATATTCAATGGACCTGGGGATTCTTGCACGGACTTCTTATGCGACTATTCAAAAGTGTATATATCCAGGGAGATTCACAATACTCGAGGTTTCCCATACCTTTCACAACGCATAGCTATTGAATTTTCAGGATTCAATAAGAAAGTTGGTCCAGATTCATCGACCGTTGAAGCTACGGCATTGGCTGCAGGCATCCTTCTCTTCACCAAGGGAGATCCAATACATGTTCTCTCAGAAGATGCCAAAGGAAAAGGAGCTGAATCAGCTTCCAGAATGTTATTGGAGAAAATAAAGAACAATGGAAGTGACCCAAGGGATTCCCTTTGGTCATATGTAGACGGTGAATACAAAAATGCGTTCGGAATAAGGTATAGCTCTTTGCTTGATAGGAGGGCCCTTGCAATAAGAGAAATTATTGATCAGAATATGTCCAACCGGCATATGGAGGCTATATCGGAGGATGTAGATATTTGATCCTGTGTTGTATATTCATGCAAGAGGATATCTGGTTTTTCATGACCGATAATCAACCTTATTAATATTCTTTGCAAATTCTTCCTAGTGGTTCTATGGTACTGGGAATCGGAGAGGGGGAGATAGATATCATCACAGACAAGAGTACGTTCCGACCAGGGGAGAAAGTAAGAGGCAGATTGGTCCTGGTTTTGAATTCCCCGAAAGTTGCAAAAGAGCTTCGTCTCTCAATAGTTGCGGAGAAGAAGACATACAGGAATGGAAAAAGGAGGATTGAAACCATTTACCATGCACCGGTAGTTCTTGGGAGAGAAGGGGAATATAATTCCAGAGAGTACACGTTCGAGATATTTGTTCCTGATATGAAAGATGCCAAGGATTCTTTTGGAATTCAGAACAGGATATTAAAGGCCGCTTCCTCTGATCCAAATACTGCCTCCGTGGAATGGCATCTTGATGCGAATCTGAATGTTCCGTTGTCCATGGACATCAACAAGAGAAAGACCCTTAATATTGTTTGATTATGGACCGGACGGGATTTGAACCCGTGGCCTCGCGGATGCGAACCGCGCACTCTACCATTTCTCCTGCTTTTCGACAGTCTGAGCTACCGGCCCTTGAGATTATAGCAAACCAATAAACTAATGCAATCGAGATGCCATTGTGTCATCTCAGTTGGGTTGCTAGCTGTAAACTGCAACAAACATGAAAGACATGTCTTTCATGATGCTTACCGAACAGAATGTTCAATAGGGAATTTTTGCAGTTTGCTATAAACCAATCTATTCTGTTTACTAATCCTTATCTGATTGTTGGTTCCCTTTTTATTTATTGCCAAATGGGTCCAATGCCTCGCTGCTTGCAGTGGTCCTGCTGATTTCATTATCAGGTAACGCTAATTTATTCCTTTCTATTCTTGGAATAACGATACTCTGTCTTCATAGCGGATATGATCGGGCAACATTCCGCACATTGTTCAATATATGCAAACGATTGATTTGTTGCCATCTGTCTTCGAAAAGCTCACATTACTTGAGGAATGTGTATGCCCTGTCAGGAGCAGGATGTTTTTCCGAGGAGCGGTGCAAAATATGTGTTTCTGATTGGAAGCCGGATGGGTTTACTGGCGATGGCACTGGCGGGGAGAAGGCAGGAACACCCATTTTTGTTACAGAACATAATTCAATATGTTTAAATATTTAATCCACTATTCATCGTTTTGTTGTGATCCCATGGCAAGGAGTGGTCGAGAATTCTGTAGGTCCGTTTCCAGATCCTTCAGAAAGAGAAATCCTGATTACAGGTATCTGCCTCCAAAGAAGAGGTCAATGCTTAGGAGGCAACTGGGACCAGAAGGATCTTCAAATGATACATCAGAATCCCATTGTCTAAAAGAAAAGTCCAATAAGCGGGTGGAATCTTCTTCCGGCATTCTTTCCATAGATCTATTTTGTGGAGAATGCGATTCAAAAATGTCTGAGGGGAGTAGTCATTGCGTGGAATGCAACACTTCAGTTGATTTCAATATCAATGATTTTTCCCGGGATCAGGAACGTTCCATTTATTATCTCCAGAAAATGAAGGAGATGCTTATTAAGACAATCGATATTGGGGAATTCAGGATTCTCATCAATCAGATGTATGAGGATATGCTTATGAATGGGATGGGAGGGGAGGATCTCAAATCAGACATACTCCTGAGATCATCGGTTATCTGCCGCGCGATAGAGGGATCAGATAAGGCGGGATCGTTTTCTGGAGCAGCTTTGGATATGATATCGGAATTCTTTTCCTTACAGGAGGATCTTCAGGAGTGCATACCTGTCGTATCTGAATGTCCTGATTTCTGGGTTCATGCCGCGATCAGGAAGTTGTCAGATTCAGAGAAGGTGGGGAAAAAAGAAAGAATCCTCTTCAACCTTATTAAAGAACATGCTGATATGGCCAAGGACTACCTTGTTCCTAAAGGTTCCTCTCTGTGGAATCTATTGAATGAATCTCGGAATCCCGAATCTTCGGATTGTTCTGCCGACGTTCATGAAAAATCTCCACTTGATCCAGGGATGCCTGGAGATATCAGGACTGCGATCATGGATATTACTGAAATGAGAGAAAAAAGTCACAATTAGCCATAACAGAACATTTATATATTTAACCTAACACATACCTATTTGATAAAACACATATTGAAGAAGGAGAGGTGGAATGATGAGTATGGAAACAACTAGCAAGAAGAATACTGCGAAACCAGAAGGGGAGGAAGCTCCAAAAAAGCGTGAGCTAAAGGAAGCTGTTAAACTTTTTCAATCTCATTTATTGGATTCGTTGGAACAGATTGAAAGTATTAGGGAATCGCTCGAGGGTGTCCAGACCGGCCAAAGTGGTTTGAGTATGAGGTTGGAAGATGCCGAGAGTCAGCTTTCGATTATTAATGGAAAAATGGCTTCTTTAGGTGAAATCAAGGGTCTTAGTGAAAGCATGGACGGGTTACGTGAGGAAAATGCAGAGATTGCGGAGATATTGGAAGATATTTCCAATGAAATAGGTTCTTTTGGTGAACGGATGAGCTCTGCTAATTCAGAAATAAAGCAAATGCACTCAGACATAGCTCCTTTGACAACTGCTGTAGACTCTGCTGCTGATCTTGCTAGGGAAAATGGAGTTGTTGAATCGGATTTCCCATCCCAGAACGCTCAAGATCTGCTCAAAGGCCTTGTTGAAAGGGCGGCTTCTGTTCCGAATGATTTGACGGAAAGACTTGACGATCTGAGGAGGTCTGTCGATGATTTCGAGAAAGACATGAAACTTGAAAATGTTCCAGAACCCAGTGTGCCCACCACTCGTGTCAGCAAATCAGGGACCTCTGATGTCATGTCTTATTTATCCTCTTCACTAAAGACACTGTTTTCACATGTTCTGGATATCAGATCTAAACTTGGTCTGAATGAAAGAGACAGAGGGAAGAGTGTTCCTGGAAGGGTGGAATCTCTTGAGGCTCAGCTCGATGACCTTAAGACCCAGTTTGACAGTTGTAAGTCTGAGATGGGTGCCCAAATCGATAGCCTTGGGACTCGGATTAACAATCTTCAGTCTGATGTATATGCCAAATTGAGCGAATTATCTCAGCAATTGAACGAGGCCTCGGAAAATATCGATCTTATGGCTGACATTATTGAATCCACACATAGCGAAGGCGAAGACAACCAGGGAGAGGCATAATAGAGGTGAATAGAATGGTTAACAGATCCATAACAGAAAAATTGAAAAGATTGAAAGAAGGAAAAAAATACCGAAGCACCTCCACAGTTGCTCCATTAACAGAAAGAAGTTCATCTACGACCTCTGATGAATCTCGGACGAGTGCTGTTGAGAGTATATCATCTACGAGTACTAGTGCTGATGCTCCTAGCCAGGAATCTGCCACTGCGAGTGAATCCTGGGTATCAGAAGATTCCACTGCCTTGGACAGCGCTGGTACTCCTCAATTTCAGCCACTGCCAGCGGAAACAAGGGAACCCACTTGCGAAGAAAGTGAGTTGAAAGAGCAAATTAATTCTTTAAATGAGCAAATGACCGGGCTAGTCAATGGTTTGGAATCAGTAGTGGGCGAGGTCCTGGAATCAGTACAAGACAGACAAATTTTCACTGATACAGATAATAACTATCTGAATGGAGAGAACCCACCAACTAAAAAACTTGAGATTCTGCTTTCCACCTTGTTTAAACAGGTCGAAATACATTCCAAAGTCTTGGAAAATCATGAGAATGATTTGGAAGCTATCGGATATCCTGAGGAAGTAGGCGCCATAGCGACTGCATGTTTGTTTGATAGGGCTGTTTTAAATTTGGTTGAATCAGAAGTGGAGGCATATGATGCAGTCAAAAGAGTACTGCCGGGTCGTGATGATGCGGAAGATAGACTGGAGCTTGTTAAAAATATTATCAAAGAAGCTGAGAAAGTCGAAAATGCTGATAATGATGAAGAAAAGAGGAGACTCCCTATTTTCCAGACTCTGAGAATTGCATTGTCAAATCAAGGACTAGACTCTGGAGACAGCAAGGTATGTTCTCTTGTTTCCAAAGTTAAAGGAAAAGCAGCCAGCTTTAAAGAAGAGGCTGAGAGTGGGACGGATAGTAGTCCTGAAGGTGGTGGCTGATGAGGAGACGGAAAAGAACTGAAATTAGACGTACTGGATCAGAGGAAAAGAGTGAGCGCAGGAGTTTTGAGTCCCTCTTGCATCGCGGTTTGAGGCATCCAGTTAATCTTAGTGATAGCCCTAGTGATTCAAGCACTGCCACAGGAGAGTCAACATCAATTCCTAGAGAAATCAAAGAAATCATCATAGCGACTGCATGTTTGTTTGATAGGGCTGTTTTAAATTTGGTTGAATCAGAAGTGGAGGCATATGATGCAGTCAAAAGAGTACTGCCGGGTCGTGATGATGCGGAAGATAGACTGGAGCTTGTTAAAAATATTATCAAAGAAGCTGAGAAAGTCGAAAATGCTGATAATGATGAAGAAAAGAGGAGACTCCCTATTTTCCAGACTCTGAGAATTGCATTGTCAAATCAAGGACTAGACTCTGGAGACAGCAAGGTATGTTCTCTTGTTTCCAAAGTTAAAGGAAAAGCAGCCAGCTTTAAAGAAGAGGCTGAGAGTGGGACGGATAGTAGTCCTGAAGGTGGTGGCTGATGAGGAGACGGAAAAGAACTGAAATTAGACGTACTGGATCAGAGGAAAAGAGTGAGCGCAGGAGTTTTGAGTCCCTCTTGCATCGCGGTTTGAGGCATCCAGTTAATCTTAGTGATAGCCCTAGTGATTCAAGCACTGCCACAGGAGAGTCAACATCAATTCCTAGAGAAATCAAAGAAATCATTGATCATGATGGAGTAATAAAGAAGAATCTGAAGTCTCCATCTGATATGAGCGATAGTGGTATGGATATCGGCTATGGACTTTATATCAAGCCCAAAAAAGAAGATGAGGGTGGGGCTGAGAAATATTATCTTTCTACTGCTGATGGTACAGCACTCTTGAAAGATAGCCAGGGCTATTTTCTTTCCCTCCCTGAAGGAAAACAATACTCGAACGTACTTAAGAATGTGCCCGCATCCAATGGTTCAAAATTATCGATGGTGGTCGAGAAGGTATGTGGAACGACCGAGTATAACTTATTAATGGTGGTGACTGAGGAGTCTTCTGAAACTAGAGAAGTTTCTGAATCTAGATTAGAAGACGGAGCAAATGATCAAAATGAGAAATCGAAACTGGCCCAGTGGGCTTCAGCCCATTGGATCGACGCCCTGCAGATTGCAGGCGGTGCCGGCATAGGATCCACGATACCCGCACTTCTCTGGAATGGAGTCGATATGTATGGAAAGCTGGGATCTATCGTGGCAGGTCTGGGTGTTTTAGGGTATATGATCCATTATACATTCAAGAGCAATAAGAAAGAGGGAGAATAATGACGGCGAAAAGTTCTGAAAAGAATAGGACCAGGGATCTTAAAGACAAAATGAAGACTTTGGGTGGTGCTGCTGTTTTGGTGGCCGCAGTTTTGGCAATACCCAAGTATTGTTCCAATAGAGAGCCCCAAACAGAGGGACCGATGGATTGCCCAGCATGTCCTGATGCCGGACTTGATGGCAGTGCTAATACAGCATCGAAAGCGCCAGAACCTTGTCCTGGAAGTATATGCAAGGTAGATGTTGTTGATAGCCTTCTTGATGATTACTGTGGAAATGGGAATTGGGATAAGGAAATTGAAGTAAATGTTTTTGTACGGGAAGGAACTAATCCCTTCCCGAAGAATGTTGATGAATCTGAGTTCTCAGTATTACTTACCGAAACAAGAGAGGATAGAGGGGTTTACGAGTCCAAAGGCCGTTATGATCCAGATGAAAGCAATAATTATGGACATTCAGGCGAAGAGGAAAATTTCCCGCATTATTACATTGGCTGCCCCGAGGATGCGAGTAATAAAAGACGCACAAGGAGGAGACGTAGCAGTAGAAGCAGTGGTGAGGGAAGATCTCAAAGTGGAAGACACAGCTCTTCTCCTACCCCCACAATAACTAAAACCCCTACTAAAACCCCTGCCGAACCCGAGAGGCCGCCATCGAAGATTGGAATATGTTCAAATACTGCCCGCGCTGTATCAAATGTAAGGCAGTTAGTTCAACAGGTTACAACTATGAACGGAACTACGATAAGAGAACAGAACCCTGGTAGGAGTATAGTTAGATTCAAACTTGTAATTGATAGGGATGGATCGTATACCTGTGTCAGCTCACCTGCAGGCGTTTCCAACGGTGAGGTAACCGCACACCTTCGAAGAGCAAGGCTGGCTGTTAGAGAAAAATGT
>CAYVTJ010000053.1:0-591 GCA_964454475.1 Microcaldota archaeon
CCCAAAAAGATAAAACAGACAACCTTCTTTATTCTAATCTGGCGAAGTCAGGTTTAAAAGTAGAAGAAGGATCAATAAACGGAGGGAATCATATATGAGCAGGAACATAATATTAATTTCAATAATTCTCTTCTGCGGTCTCTGCTTCTCAGGAGGCACCTGTGCTTATGATGCATTCATGAAATCCTGCGGAGAATGCCCATTCGACAATGATGGCAAAATGGATCAGGAATGCTACAAAGAATATGAATCAGACGGACAAGGATGCGTAGCAAAAACCTATCCGATCATGGCGATTGAATATGGCATCGGCAGTTGTCCCCAAATGGAGGTATGTGTGGACCGACTTGGTGTCTGTAAAAAGGAACACGAAAGCGGATCTGACAGGAATGATTGCGATAATCCTGGAATGATTGAATGCTTCCGGATGGCTGATCGTTGTGCTGATGCTGCAAACGAAATATGTGCAAACGGAAAAACTGAAGGTGAGGTCAGGTTCGATGATTCTTCTCTTGGCGGTCCCAAGAGCTATGATGATCCAGAACCATCACAAGGTGAGAGATATCCGTCAGATGGTGTGGGTATGCCGTG
>CAYVTJ010000053.1:601-8067 GCA_964454475.1 Microcaldota archaeon
CTTTTTAGGGGCGCGGTCAAGGAAAGAGTAAAATCTGTACTCACATGCTGCAACATGATATCAGAGAAGGTATCCTGGTCTGAATCGGATAAATCGGGAGATCAACTCCCGCACTTCTCTGATTTCATTAGCATATTTAGAATCATCGGCATCAGATGCTTGCCCTCGAAATGTCCAAGACCGCCATTCATACAACTTATCTCATCGAACTTCTCCACATTATCATACCGTTCATTATCACCATAAAACAATATAGGAACTTCGTGACCGGAATGCTCTTTCCATTTCACAGGAGTGGAGTGATCCCCTGTTATTATTATGTCAGCTCCTGTCTTCTCCAGAGGTTTGACAACTTCCTTGTCTATTCTCTCGAGCATATCCCGCTTGCCCTCGAAATTACCATCATGACTAAAGCTATCGCATGCCTTGACATGAAGAAAGATAAAATCGTATTCTTCCAGTCCTTTCACGACTGCCTGGACCTTTGATGAAAGATCGGTGTGCTTGTCTCCAGTATCGCCAGCAAGCATGAACAAATCCATCCCCAAATATTTAGCAACACCCCTATAAAGAGCCCCTCCTGCTACACAAGCAGAGTTGATGTTGAATCTGTCTATCATAGTGGGCACACGTTCATATTTACCAGCTCCTCTCAAAAGTATAGTGTTTGCAGGCAGCAGACTCTCTTTCTCGCGTTCTTTATTCAAAGGATGATTCTCAAGAATCTCTTTTGCCTTATCAGTAAAAATATTCACTACTCTGGCTGTTTTTGCAGCTTCTTTAGTATTGTCAAACGGCCGGCACATGGCCTCATGATCTCCTTTGTGGGAATCTGTGTTTCTAACCATTGGACTCAGTCCAGGGCCTCGCAACACAAGGGCCGCCCTATGTTCGACTGAATTCTTGAGGATAGCTTTGACATCCCCTATATCAAAAGACATATCCTTGGTGAGTTCGCTAGCAGAATCAGTATCGATCCTTCCTGCTCTCCTATCCAGGATAAAGCTATCCTTTTCTGTAGCCAGATTAGCCCGGAATGCTATATCTCCTTCTTCGAGCTCCATCCCGATGCCGATTGCCTCCAGAGGACCTCTGCCACAATAGTAAATGGTCGGATCATATCCTAGCAATTCCAGATGAGCGGTGTCGCTTCCCGGGATGATGCCCCTCCCTAGAGGGCTCAGCATTCCTGTGATCCCTTTTTTGGCCAGTCTGTCCATGTTAGGCGTCTTTGCTGACTGCAATGGCGTCTTCGGCGATGGCAAATCCCCAAGCCCATCAATTATAAAAAGAACTGTTTTTTTCATGCCAACTCTTGGTGAATAAAGTATTAAAGCCTTGCCCGATAAATACAATTAGCTAATTAATGCGAAGCAGGAACTGTTCCTGCCTCACACTGCAATCAGAATATTGTGCGGAGTATGCCAGAATGCATCCCACCTGGTTGCCTGTTGGTGAAAATATGACCAAGGTAGATATCTCCCCTATGGTAAATATATTCCATGATTTCTTCACCAGCATATACCATGAAGATCTCAACAAGCTTCTTTCCAATTATCCATCGAAGAAGAGTCTTGAAGTAGACTATCTCGACCTTGAAAGGTTTGATCCAGAACTGGCAGACAAGCTCATAAAAGATCCTGACAATGTGCTCGAAGCAGCACAGGAAGCCCTAAAGAATATGAATCTTACGGTTGCGACAGGGAAAAAATTTGAACCTAATGTCAGGTTCCAAAACATGGCTACAAATGAAACCGTTATTGAAAGCATAGGTTCAAAGAGCATAAATGAGATGGTCTATTTCAGAGGAGTCCTGACAAGAAGAGCAGAGGTCATGCACAGGGCAAAAGAAGCAGTCTATCGCTGCCAGCTCTGCGAAGCTGAGATAAGGGTGCCTGTTGACAAGAACTTTAATCCCCCCAAGAAGTGTGACAGCTGCAAGAAGCTGGCTCTTGTGCAGGATGAAGACCAGAGTACATTCACAGACATACAACGAGGGGAGATTCAAGAACTCCTGGAAAGAGTAAGGGGCGGTGCTCCGGCATCCAGGGTAGAATTGTATATGGAAGATGATCTGGTGAATAAGATTTCCCCTGGAGACAATGTCGAAATCGTTGGAATCTTGAGGCTCCGCCCTCCCATGAAACCGAAATCAAAGCAAGAACTGATTTTCGGCAGATATGTCGAGGTAAACAGCATAAGGAGTATGAAAAGGGATTTTGAAGAGATAGAGATAACCAAAGAGGATGAACAGAGGATAGAAGAGCTTTCAAAAAAACCAAATATCAGGGAGATCGTGAGGGATTCAATAGCTCCCTTCATATACGGACATAACGAAGTCAAAAGTGCCATAGTATTACAGCTCTTCGGAGGGAGAACGGGGAAGACTTTGCAGGGCGATGCTCCGGTGCGAGACGACATCCATATACTCTTGATCGGTGATCCGGGAATCGCAAAATGCACTGATGGAAATAGCAAGATAGTATTCCCTGATGGATCAGTACGCACGATCAGGGAGATAGTCGAGGAACGGATTCGGGAGGAGAGGATTCCTGTCGATGATGGGTTCTATTCGACCGGGAATGACAGTACTCTCTCGTTTGACCTCAGGGGAAGATTGGGGAGGAATAATGCGTCCTGTTTCTGGAAGCTAAGGGCTCCTGAATACATGTATGAGGTGGAGACAGCGACCGGGAAAAAACTGAAGGTTACCCCCACGCATCCATTCTTCATATCTGACAACGGATACATATCGGCAAAGGCTGCCCGAGACCTAACGGAGGGAGAACATATCGCTACCCCTAGTTTTCTTCCGATAAATGGAGCCATACAGAAGATTCCAACGATATCCGAGGGTAATACCGATGTAGACAAGGCAAGAATTCCCGGGGAAGTGAATGGCGGCTTTGCAAGGCTATTAGGCTATATTGCAGGTGCCGGACATCTAAGAAAGACTCCTTCCTGTGAAATCGGTTTCACGAGTAATGATGATACATTGATCAATGATTTCTCGGAAATAATCAAATCATATGATCTGAAACATGCGATCGGAAGCGATAGGCCCGGAACCATCTCGGTATTCTCAGCCGATTTGGAGAGGGTCATCGAATGGACAGACATTCTTGGAACATCTTCCGAGGGGACAGTGCCAGACCTGATCATGAGAAGCCCTGATAAGATAGTTGGGGAATTTCTGAAGGCGTATTTCGATTGTAAAGCTAGTATCAATGATGCGAAAATCACGGTCCTATCGACAAGCAAAAGTATGCTTGAAATGATTGGCATATTGCTCTTGCGATTCGGGATAGTAAGTTACCTTCACCCCGCACCGCTCAATGCAGAGAACTTTGAAATATCCATATCTGGTGAGAATGCCATAAGGTATGCAGAGAAAATCTCATCCATATCAAAATATAAGAAAAAAAGATTGTCCTCTCTTGATAAAAATTCTGATACAAATATTGATGTCGTTCCCAACATAGGATCGATACTAAAAGAAACGAAAGACTGCCTCGGTATAAGCCAGTCTGATTGCAGAATCCCAAGAATGACTTACCAGCATCTCGAGAAAGGCAATGGAAATCTCTCAAGAATATCATTCAGAAATATATTAGCCGAGTTCAAAAAATATCTGCCATACCCTCCATTTAATGATGAACGGCTTGAAAAAGCGGAAAGGAATATAGCCCTCCTGGAGACTTTGTCCAGTTCCCATATCTTCTGGGACAGGATCAAATCGATCAAAAGAACCGAAACAAATGATAAGTGGGTTTATGACCTCCAAGTGGATTCAGTGCATAATTTCATCGCGAACGGGATCATGGTCCACAACTCCAGATTCCTGCAGAGCATATCAGAGATCGCCCCTAAGAGCATCTATGTGAGTGGAAAGAGCGTCTCATCAGCAGGGCTTTGTGTTGGTGGGGATTCCCTGGTCACCCTGAATGACCGGGGAATCCTTGAAATAGGAGACTATATAGATGCCAATTTCACCCAGAGCAATGAAGAGATCAAACATGCCTTCTCTTCACCCTATGATTCAAAGGTTCTCTCGGCAGATAATCGTATGAAAGCAAACTACGGGAAATCGGGAAAGATATGGAAAATCAGGCCTCCGGAGTATCTCTTCAATTTGAGCACAGAAAAAGGAAAACACCTGAGACTCACTCCAAACACCAGCCTGATTGTCCTGAGAAATGGCATCCCTGAATGGAAGAGGCCTCCCGAATTGAGAAAAAATGACCTGATTGCAACATCCCAAAAGGTGAAACCCCTGAAAGGAAAAGGGATCTCAATTCTCTCCATGATCGATAATCCTGATATCAAAATCACAAACGAATCTTTCAAGAGGATAATAGGCAAACTCGCAAAGGAGCATGATTATCATTGCGCTGATGAAAGGCTTCACAAAGAGCAAAGCGTCAAACAGGACATACTCAAAAGGATGTGTGAGAACGCGGGATCATCTTTGTCAGGCATGAAAATCGATATAGCGTTAGAGGGATGTGGGAGAATCCACAGAATACCTGCACTGCTGAACCCTGATGTCTGCTATCTCGCAGGCCTGATTGCAGGGAATGGAGATGCCCATAAGAATGAGGATGGCAATCCTGCTGTTGTGGAATTCCGGACAGATGATAAAGGATTAGCGGAAAAAGCAGGGGGGATCATCAGGGATAACTTCGATCTTGAATCCAGGGTAAGGCAAGATGAAAAAGGGCTCTCAAACATCTTGGTAGATTCGATTATACTCGCCGAAATCATGAAACAGCTAGTGATTCCACAAAAGGGAAAACATGATTTGGCAGATATACCACCATACCTCACTTCAGCAGGAGAGGAGTGTGTTCGGGCTTATCTTAAAGGAATCTTCGATACTGGTGGGGAGATATGCACTGGAGAAGGAAATGATAGATCATTCTCTGTCAGGTTTGGTGCCCGTAACAGGAGATTTGCCCTGAAAATTCTGTTGCTGCTCGAATGGTGGGGGATTGCCGGGATGATCATGGAGAGAGAAGGGCAATACCACATAGAGATAAAAGGATTTGAAGATTTGAAACGATTCGAATGTGCTATCGGTTTCATGACTAGAGATAAAGGATCAAAACTTGAGAAGCACATAAAACAAGAGAAGGACAAATCCAATGATGAACCAGATTCTGCCTATATTCTTCCCTTACTGAAAGAGATGGGGGGAAACATGGATATCGGGAATGCATTTCGTGAAAAAAACATCTCTCATGAAAAACTAAAAGAGATTATGAGGAGGCTCCCGGAATCAAAGGAGAAGGAACTCCTTGAAATCTTATGCAATTCAGACATTTACTGGGACAGGGTAAAAGAGATCAGGAAGGAGGAACCAGGGGAGAAATGGGTTTATGATTTCACTGTCGATGACCGTCACAACTTCTTTGCCAATGGAATAGTCGTCCACAACACTGTCGCTGCCGAGAAAGACGAACTGGGCGAGGGGGGCTGGACCTTGAAGGCAGGAGCACTCGTGCTTGCCAGCGGAGGAATGGCCCAGGTCGATGAATTCGATAAGATCGAGGATGAGGATCGATCAGCCCTGCACGAAGTGATGGAAACCCAGCAAATCAGTGTAGCAAAAGCAGGGATAGTCGCCAAGTTCAAGACCAAAGCGGCCATACTTGCTGCTGCAAACCCCAAGTATGGCAGATTCGACCAGACAAAAAGCCTATCTGAGCAGTTTGATATACCGCCCACATTGCTATCCAGATTTGATCTGATCTTCCCGATAGTTGATATACTGGATGAGGAAAAGGACTCGAAACTGGCAAAACATATACTTTCCACGCATATGGCAAACGATGAAGTAACAGCAGAAGAAAAAGAGCTGCTCGATAAGGACATTCTAAGGAAATACATCTCTTACTCAAGAAGGAACTGTTTCCCCAGGCTAACCAATTCGGCATCTGAGAGGATAAGGGAGTTCTACGTTGATCTGAGGGGCAAGAGCAAAGAGGCTGGCTCTGTCGCCATCACCCCGAGATATCTCGAGGGTCTTGTAAGGCTGGCAGAAGCAAGCGCGAAAGTGAATCTCAGGAATATTGTCGAGGCTGAGGATGCTCAAGTCGCCATCGATCTTTTCAATTATGTGATGAAGAAGATAATGACGGACAGAGAGACCGGCGCATTCGATGTTGATGTTGTCACCACAGGTAGGACGAAGACAGATCGTGAGAAGATGCAAAGGAGCGATACCATACTGGAAGTGATAAGAGAGCATCTCCGCGAGAAGGATACTGCTGACATAGAAGAGGTTATACAGGATTCTGAGAATTACGGCATCGATGACAAGGCAGCAAGAAAGATAATCAATGAACTGCTCAGAAAAGGCGAGATATACGAAAAGGAGCATGGTCATGTCCGGATAGTCGGCGAAAGATAGGGTTTAATAGCTTTTATGTGAATGGAAAACCATGGGATTGCTAGTTAGATTGATCACCCTTTTTATATTAGCGCAGATGATCGGTCTTTTTTCAGGAATCATGATTTTTTGGGATATGCCTGATAATCCCTATGTCCAATCGATGATGATGACATCTGATTCGGAAGATCCTGCCAATGCCTTTTTCTTCATAACTTACATAATCGCAGGGGCTGCCATAATGGTCCTGATAATCCGGTTTCTGAAATTTCCGATTATCTTCAGGATTATGGAATTTTTCCTGATAGCAGGCTCAAGTTCCATAGTTTTCTATTCATTTCTCAGGCTGGGATATGATTTCGAATTCAGCATGTGCGCCGGAATTACTCTGGGCATTGCCCTCTCTGCCATCAGGATACGGATACCTCAAATGAAGAATATGGCCGTGGTCCTGGCGACTGCAGGTGTCGGTGTTGTCTTCGGCGTCTCCCTCGGCATAGTGCCACTTGTGATTCTCCTGATCCTGCTTTCGATATACGATTTTGTGGCAGTATTCATGACCAAACATATGGTGGAGCTCGCTGAATATATAGTGGAAAAGGATCTGGCATTCACAATAACATCCAGGGAAAGAATATCGGAAAAGAAAGAGAGGCGGCTGGATCTCGGAAGCGGGGATCTTATAGCCCCCATTATGCTAGAAGTATCAACGCTCACTTTAAGCCCTTTGGCAACGGTAATGACCTTCATCGGAGCAACAGTATCGGCATCAGTCTTCCTATTGTTGGTATGTAATAAAAAAATGGTCCTGCCAGCACTTCCTCCGATAGTGGGCGGTATGCTGCTTTTCCTCTTTGCAGGGATGCTTGCAGGCCTATATTGACAATCATCTCCGGAGGATTGTCCGGGCGTCTCAAGAGGGTTTTTCTCCATCTTATCAAGGATAAGTGATTCCGCCTGTCCGTGAATACCATTCTTATCTTGCTATCTTGACTTCGCCAGATTAAAATAAAGAAGGCCGTCTGTTTTGTCTTTTTGGGCTAAAATGAAAGTCCTCAAAAAATATCTGAATAAT
>CAYVTJ010000054.1:0-8063 GCA_964454475.1 Microcaldota archaeon
TTTTGAGGCAAAGAATCAGCGTGAGCAGGGTTGAAACTGGCGAGGTTAAGTTTCTAACATGGAAGAATAAAAACTACGAAGAAAAGAACTATCAATCTTTCGCTGAGATCAGCTGTGGGATTCTTAAATTCTTACGGAGATTCAAAATTGAATGGGAAATGGTAAATCAGGAAAACCGAGGGACTACGGATTCATGAAGAAGCCGATTCATGCCTTGGCGGCAATTATGGGTGTAGTCGGAATAATCATAGCCTTGGTTGTTGCATTTATGGTGAATGGAACAATAGATAATCTCGAGAACAGTACGATGAAGAACCTAAATTCTATCGATAGAACCCTGTCGGATCTTGAAGTAACTGTCGAAAATGCAGAAGAAGAAGTAAAAGGAATGGATTCGGATCTTGAAGTGGTTGGTTCATCAATGGAACAGCTTGCAGGTGGTGTTAAGGAGAGCGGAAGAACGATTGGTTCAATCGGAAATGAATTGTCCGTTCTTACTGTTTTGGGGGCTGATTTTGGACAATATTCCCAAGGTTTGAACCAATCAGGTGAAGAGCTTGTAAATGCTGCAGGATTGCTTGAAGATGTGAGTGCTTCATTGACAGGAAAAGACGAGGGGCTATCAGATATAGGTTTAGGATTACAGGGGGTCAAGCAAAACATAAAACAACAAAGATCGGAAATCAGAAATTTAAAAAATTCTCTAAAATCAACATTTGATACATTGAGACTAGTAAATATCTTATTCTTTCTGCTTATTGCAATAATCTTGGGAGTTCCACTACTTAATGCATTGGCCGGCATTATTTGATACATCTATTTATTAATATTGAAAAGGTAAATTCGATTATGTTTGTGAAGATACACAAAAAAGAAGACAAAAGGATTGTTGCGGTATGTGATCAGAGTCTTATAGGGAAAGTCCTGGAAGATGATGATATCTGCATGGATCTTGATACTTTCAGGCATTTTTACATTGGAACATTATCAAAGAAAGAGGATGTAAAAAAGGCATTGGATGATTTCAATTCCGCTAATTTGGTGGGGGAGAATGCGGTTAATGTAGCAATACACATGAATTTGGTAAAAAATAGTGACATTAATTATATAAATGGTGTGCCGTACATACAATTATACAAGATTTGAACGGGTTGGGGGTTATGAAAACAGTAACTGTGGTATCGGATGATAAAGTGGGATTATTAGCAGACATCTCCTATGTTCTTGGAAAAGCGAAGGTCAACATAGAATCAATCAATGGTGATGTCGTCTCTGATAAATCCATAATCGTCCTATCGCTATCGAATGCAGATAAGGGAAAAGAGGTTCTAGAAGCGACAGGTTATGAAGTAGCTGAAAAAAACAGCGTTGTTATTAAACTGAAGGATGAACCAGGGGAGCTTGCCAGGATAACAGACTTATTATCAAAGGAAAAAGTCAACATTGGAAACGTCCATATGCTCTCAAAGGATTCGAAAGAAACCGTTCTGTCAATAGAAGTTGATAGGCCGAGAAGAGCTACTACTTTGCTAAAGGATTACCTGGTAGGCGGGGAAGCTCCATAATGGTGTATATTATGAGTACTATAACATTAATATCTGATGATAAGGTAGGATTGCTTGCAGACATCTCCTATGTTCTTGGAAAAGCGAAGGTCAACATAGAATCAATCAGTGTTGAAGTGATAGCTGACAAGGCGTTCATATCGCTTTCACTCTCAGATCTTGATAAAGGTAAGAAAGTATTGGAAGGATCTGGATATGAAGTGGCTGAAAAGAATAGTATCGTCGTGAAACTAAAGGATGAACCAGGAGAGCTTGCCAGGATAACAGAATTATTATCAAAGGAAAAAGTCAACATTGGAAACGTCCATATGCTCTCCAGAAACCCTGGTTGTGCTGTGATCTCCTTGTCAGTGGATAAACCAAGGAAAGCAACGAATCTCTTGGATGAGTATCTCGTAGGGAACGAGTATTGAAGACTATAATTCCACTTCTATTTTTTTGTTTTTCTTATCCACTTTCGCATTGTATTCCAGAAGGACATCCTCCAGATCATCGATCTTGGAAGAGGATGCCTTTTCAAGAATTTTTTCCACCTCTTGGAAATGCGCATAGATAAAATCTCCTTTCTCTTTGGAGATTCTTTCCCCATCTTTCAGATCTTTCAATCGTTTTTTCTGTTTTAGGAGGCGTGTTTTCAGACTTGTAATCTTTGGATTCTCAGATGCTCCCTGGTGGTGGAAATAGGAATCGCATGCATCACACAAAGTATTGAACCTTGAAATCCGTGCATCATCATAGTTGGTGAAAATAGTCAAGCCGAATTCCAAGGCTTTGCCATCCTCGTAAAATACTACCGGTGAGAGTGAATCGAGTAATTTGGACATTTCTTCTTTTATCCTATCAACTTCCTCCTGAGATAATTGATTTCCCGGTTTTCTCTCATTAATACCTGCTCTTTTAAGTATCTCAACAACATAGGGTTTGCCAAGAGGGAGCTTGAGCATAGAGACTATTATGTATCTGTCTGATAATACATCATCCAAATTTTCAGCAACAGATCCATTCGGAAGGTGATATTCGTTGCCCGGGCGGACACTTCTGTTGGACCAGTCCTCCCTTTTCATGGACTCCAGGATCAGATCATTCTTCACGAGCACAACATTGCCTTTGCCGAACATTTCGAAATAAACATTTGCATCTTGGAATTCCATCAGGAGTATCCGGTCTTTATTTACCTGTGAAAGAGAAAGGAGTCTCGAGTTGTCCAATTCTTTTCGCATCCTTTGACAAAGAGTGTCAAGCCCCAGGCTTTCTTCAGCATACATCGTCAGATTCATATGAATGCCGGGATTACAGACAATACTATATTTACCGATCTTTATCAAATAGCCATTCTCGATCATATAGATTTTGGAGAAATGATTCCCCACCAATACCTGTAGTTCATCCTTTATTACTGAATATTCCAGATTTGTCATGCTCCGCATAGAACAACTTATCAACGTCAAATATTTTAAGTTGAAGTTGCCAATTCATGCCATGGATTCCGAAAAGATGGATGGTTCAGATAAAGAGCTTGATCAGGAGATGTCGGATATTATTAGGAGACACCATGGTTTCCTGAACAAGAAGGCGGCAAAGCGTCTAATCGCAATAGAGAATAGAATCCCTCTTTCCATAGAAGATGCGGAATCGATAAACAGGATTGTGACAATCAAGGCATCAGTCGAAAGGGTCTGGCAAACGGCTAATTATCGCTCGGGCTCCAGATCACGGGCGATCAAGATAACTGATGGTAGAAAAAGGGCAACGCTGGTGCTATGGAATCAACACGCGGATATAGCAAGGTATCTAAAAAAAGGGGATGAGATTCTTGCTGATGGCATTTTCAAACGAAATGGAGAATTCCATCTGACAAAAAAAGGTGAGATTTCTCTTTCCAAGAGAGCAGAGACTATTCGCATGGATCAGATACTGAATTATGACAATATGATGGTCCATGTCAGGGGGAAGATTGACAGGATCGAGGAGAAGGGAAATGGAGTGATTATATCGATAACGGATGGAAGAGGAAATGCTGAATGCATGATATCAGGAAGGATGATGATTTCTGAAGGGGATGAAGTAATCCTTGACAGTGCCGTAGTGAGAAGAGGGAAGCTTATCATCCCTGATGAGGGAAGAATTCTGGTGAAACAGAGAAACTGAAAATACTTTCCATGAATGCATTGGGTATTATGGCATATGGCATGTTTGGATTCATTTGATCTGGCAATCCGACAGATATTAATAAATGATTGAACGCCAATTAGATAGAGTAAATTATTCTTATATAAAGAGGTGAATATGTGCCCTCAATAAATCTTAAAGTTGCAGAAGCATTTCAAAACGATATAGGCAGGGGTATTGCAAGGATTGATTCCAAAGCGAAAGCAGAACTGAAGGTTGCCACAGGAGATATAATCAAGCTAAAGGGGAAGAAAACCGCTCTTGCGATAGTATGGCAAGCACATCCTGATGATGAAGGCCTCGATATGATAAGGATGGACGGCATTCTCAGACAGAATGTTGGAGTGGGGCTTGGAGAAAGAGTCTCTTTGGAAGGGGCCAATGTGAAAGAAGCCAAGAGAGTAACTCTTGCACCAAAGGAGCCAATAAGATATTCTGTTGGTTTTGATGAATACATCAAAAAAAGGCTAGTGGGAAAACCAATAGTAAAGGGGAACCTTCTTCCTATCGGCATATTTGGTACATCCATTCCACTTATTGTAGTGCAGACGACGCCCCAAGGACCGGTCATTATAAGCGACACTACGGAGGTATCCATAAAGAAGGAACCTCAAAAAGAGGTAACGAATGTACCCAGCATAACCTATGATGATGTTGGTGGACTCAAGGAAGAAATCCAAAAAGTAAGGGAGATGATAGAGCTACCTCTGCGACATCCTGAGATTTTCGAACGCCTGGGGATTGATCCTCCTAAAGGAGTTCTTCTCTACGGAGCTCCAGGTACAGGAAAGACATTGCTTGCAAAAGCTGTTGCGAATGAAAGCGATGCCAATTTCTATTATATAGGGGGCCCCGAGATAATCAGCAAATATGTGGGGGAGAGTGAGGAGAGATTAAGGAAATTATTCTCTGAAGCAGAAGAGAATTCACCCTCGATAATATTCATCGATGAGATCGATGCTATTGCCCCGAAAAGAGAGGAAGTAATGGGGGAAGTTGAAAAAAGGCTCGTGTCTCAGTTACTTACCATTATGGATGGACTCAAAGCCAGAGGGGAGGTTATCGTAATCGGAGCGACAAATAGACAGGATAGTATCGATCCTGCCCTCAGAAGACCTGGAAGGTTTGATCGTGAGATCGAAATAGGAGTTCCAAATGTGCCCGACCGGAAAGAAATTCTTTTCATCCATGTCAGAAATATGCCGTTGGAGGATGATGTTGATATTGAGGAGTTTTCCAGACTTACCCATGGGTATACTGGCGCGGACCTCTCGTTTTTGACTAAAGAAGCGGCATTGAAATCATTGAGAAGAATACTGCCCAGCATCGATATAGATGAAGAGATAATCGATCCTGAACTTCTGGAGAACATCAAGGTTAATAGGGATGATTTCTATAATGCGATGCATGAGATTCAGCCTTCTGCATTAAGGGAGGTTTTTGTGTCAAAGCCGAATGTATTCTGGGACGATATCGGGGGTTTGCTGGATACCAAAAAGGAACTCCAGGAAGCCGTTGAATTGCCGCTTAAGAGTCCAGAAGTATTCGAAAGGATGGGGGTTCGCCCTGTGAAAGGGATATTGATGTACGGACCTCCAGGAACCGGAAAAACCCTTCTTGCCAAGGCAGTAGCAACAGAATCCGAATCGAATTTCATCCTAATAAGCGGTCCTCAGGTAGTGAGCAAATATGTGGGTGAAAGCGAAAGAGGGGTTAGAGAGATGTTCCGTAAAGCGAGAATGGCCGCACCATGCATTCTTTTCATTGACGAGATAGATGCGATAGCACCTCAAAGGACTGGAAGTTCGGAAGCGGGAAACATGGTTAGTGAGCGGATTGTCGACACTCTACTCACCGAGATGGATGGCCTGCAGAGCCTCAAAAATGTTGTTGTGATTGGAGCGACAAACAGACCTGATATACTGGATCCAGCCCTGATGAGAGGCGGAAGGTTCGATCGAACAATCGAAGTAAATCCTCCTGATGAAAAAGCAAGACTGCAGATATTCAAGATACACACGTCAAAGATGCCTCTTTCCAAGGATGTGAAGATAGGTGATTTTGCCAAATTCAGTGATGGTTTGACCGGAGCGGATATCGAAAATATAATAAGAGAGGCTGGCATGGCCGCAATCAGGGAAGGAACAAAAAAAGTGAAGGCAAAGCATTTCGAGGAAGCGTTCCAGTCCATAATCCCAAGCATCAAAAAAGAGGATATTGAAAGCCTCAGGAAATTCAAAAGATCGAACGAAAGTATGTATAGGTGATTTTAGAGATGGAAAATACTGTTCGCCAGTTCAAATTGACAACGAACGAAATTATCGAGATGCTAATCAGCGTACTTGCAATATCGCTTGCATTCTCCCTGGTCTTGCTAGGCTTGGATAGTATACTTCGATATCCAATGGAACTCGTGATATTCCTGATGCTTTCCCTGGTAACCATTGGAAGCGGTTTCGTACTCCATGAGATGGGCCATAAATTAGCAGCAACATATTTTGGTGCAAGAGCTCATTTTAGGATGTGGACCCAGGGTTTGATAATGATGCTTGCCATATCTTTTTTCAGGATACTTTTCGCAGCCCCTGGTGCGGTGTATATCGAATCAAAAACAATAACCAAGAAACAAAACGGAATAATTTCCCTTGCAGGTCCTTCAACTAACCTGGTCATTATGGGGATGTTCGCCGCATTGATGATTATTCTCCCGGCAAACGTGCATCTAGTTTCACTATCCCAATTCAATTTTTTCGGAATAGAATATGGGGCAGTGAATGTATGGGAATTTGGGATGTCCATAAACCTGATACTGGCATTGTTCAATATGATACCTGCATTTCCTCTTGATGGAAGCAAGGTCTATTACTGGAACAGGTTAGCATGGATAGGCACGACTGGATTTCTCCTTTCCATAGCGATAGCGTTCTTCCCATTGGGCATGGTGATCGGGTGGCTTTTACTATTCGTGATAGCAATGATATTCTCAAGGATGGCATTTGGGTGATCCGGTGAGGGGAGCGGAAGCTATTCTGGAGGAAACATCCATAATAGGCAGGAAAGCGTTAGTGAAGAGAAGGATCCAAAAAGGATACCGAATAAGCGCACTGGATGACCGGCTACGGAAAGAGAGAACAAAAATCGAAGCCAGACTCCTCCACAAGGCAAAACTTGCAGGTGTGGAGTGCCCTACTGTCCTGGAAGTCTGGGATTTCTCCATAACATTGAGTATGATAGATGGAAAAAGGCCAGTAATGATCCCCAAATACGCAGAGCAAGTAGGGGGGATTCTTGCAAAACTTCACAAGGCGGATATTATTCATGGGGATTTTACTCCTGCCAATGTGCTTGTTGATGATAAAGATAAGCTTCATGTGATTGATTTCGGTCTTGGTTCAATCTCCAAAGATATCGAGGACAAAGCGGTCGATGCTTTTACCATGCTTCAGGTGATAAAAGATAATGATTCGAAAAAGGCATTCATCAGGGGATATTCTTCATATGATAAATCGGAGACGGTCATGAAGCAGGAGCAACAGGTTGCCTCAAGAGTAAGATATGCCAGATGACAGGATATATTAGCTTTCTCGATTCTCCTGATCAAGATGAATATGATATGAATGCAGCATTTCGGACATAGCCTGAAAGTCGGAAAAACTCATAGTGACACATGCAGGACTAGGTGTTTTTCTGAGAATTCCTATCCGATATTTTATGTTTTGTCCTTTTTCATCATTTCCGTACTTTGCTTTTTAGTATTTTTTGGTGGTTAATTGTATAATATATAACGATAGGGGGAGGAAATAGGTTCCAACAACAATTAAAAAGAGGGGATTATCATAATAATATGGGCTAGAGCGGGGCTAGGGGTCCCGACATCGCAAATCCCCTTAGGCGACTCGAAGGCCCAGGGCGTCTTGGTTCATATGCATGCCTTGCGTCGGAAGCGTTGACATCCTGCCTCACATGGCGGGACAACTCGTGAAATGGGTCAGACCGGAAGGAGCATCCCTAAGCGTTTTGTTCCGTGCTAGTGGGATTCCAGGGTAGAGTGGAAGATGGAAGCTCCTTGCGTGTGGGTTCAGGGCAAACTGGGAAGCCCACTGTTTTTTCAAGCTTTATGATTCCAGGCATGCTTGCAACAGTTCTAATTTCTCCCTATGCCGTTGATCCTGTTTTGTTCACTTCATGCAATAAGGAAAGGTAGCATCCATCCAATGGTTATGCACCACCTGATGAGTTTGAAAAAAGTAGGTTTTAAATCCGCAAGTTTAGAACTTATTCTCGCCAGTTTCAACCCTGCTCACGCTGATTCTTTGCCTCAAAACTATT
>CAYVTJ010000055.1:0-7801 GCA_964454475.1 Microcaldota archaeon
CAGGTATAGCATACCTGCTTTTTAGGAGTTTCAGCAAAATTAATTACAGTCTCAATTTATGCCTTTATCGGTAGTTTTTAATCGCTTACTACATAACAACTGGCTATGAAAAGCAGATTCATCCCATTATACCGTCCTGTAATCGATGCAAGAATGATGGATGAAGCCTCAAGATCGCTTTATTCTGAAAGACTGATACTTGGAAAAAGCGTTTACAGATTTGAGAAAGAATTTTCAGATTATTGTGGCTGTAAGTATGCCATATCGACAAACTCTGGGACTAATGCATTATTTCTTAGTCTTAAGGCCAGGGGTATAAAACCAGGCGACGAGGTTATCACTACAGGCATGAGTTTTATAGCAACAGCAAATGCGATCATCCATGTAGGCGCAAAAGCAGTTTTCGCGGATATCAAGCCTGACGGGAACATCGCACCAGAAGATATAGAAAAAAAAATCAACAGTAGGACAAAGGCTATAATACCCGTACACCTTCACGGATATCCTGCTGCCATGGATGAGATACTGGAAATAGCAGAAGAATACGGACTATATGTGATCGAAGATGCATGCCAAGCCCATGGAGCCAGATATCATGGCAGAAAGACCGGAAATTTGGCTGATGCCGGTTGCTTTTCATTTAATCCAATGAAGAATATGACGGTTGGCGGGGATGGAGGAATGATAACAACTAATGATAAAGAGCTGGCAGATAAGGCTAGAGAACTTGCTGATACCGGGAGAAGAAGTTGTTACGAAATAAAACATGGATCGATAGGTTACACTGCCAGACTAAACACGATAAATGCCGCTATAGGAAGAGTTCAACTGAGGAATCTCGAGAGATGGAATCTGAGAAGAAGGGAACTTGCAAATATGTTTAATGATCTATTGTCAGACACGAAAGGGATCAGTCTTCCTTATGAAGAGGAAAACATAACTCCAGTTTACAATAAATATGTTATAAGAGTGGAAAAAGGACGAGACAAACTGATTGATCTGATGTATAAGGATCGGATACATGTGGATGCCCATTTCTCTATTCCGATACAGAACCAACCAGCATATGAAGCATCAGGTTATAATTCATCAGGATTCCCAGGAACCCGCGACTATGCTGCGAAGACCCTCTCTCTTCCCATGTTCGCTGGATTGAGAGAAGAAGAAATAGAAAGAATATATTCAAGCCTGAATAAAAACCTAAAGCAAACCTAAGCAACCTCAATACTCTCTTCAGGATAACCTATGTCCTTTAATATGGGCAATATCTTTGATTTATGGTCGCCTTGGAGAATCACCACGCCATTCTTCGCACTTCCACCGCATGCTAATTTGTTTTTAAGCGATTTCGCAGTATCAGCGAGGCGTTTCTTATCGATTCCTTCTACGATGGTTACCAATTTTCTGAATTTTTTCCGCGTTGTGTATACTTTTATTTTTTGAGCTTGCTGTTTGTCAAGAATCTCACAAACGCAAAGATCCTTGAGCATTCCGCATTTTGGGCATTTATCCATCATTTTTGTTCATTCACCTTCCCTTTGTCCATATTAGATACTTCTGCATTTATAGTATTTAAATCTTCTTGCGACAAGCGTGTTTTCATCCGTGCGATAGCTTTCTTAAGCGGTCTTGCCTTATCAGGCTTTCCTTCCCCTCTCAGTTCAAGTATCGCCTTCTCAAAATCAATGATCTTCATTTCAAGTTCTTTGGCACTCATTTTCTGGAGCTCGCTCTTTTTGATGGCCGCCATCATCATCACCTTCTTGAAGGACCTCTCGAAGGTCCTCTATGCGGACCTCTCCTTTGTCCGCCCTGACCTGAACCTCCGGAAGAGCCTTCCGGATTCCTTCTGCCTACAGCCTTCGCAGACTCGATGACCTTCGGGAGGACAATGTCTGATGTCTCTTTGTCCGGGAACTTGGTCCCTGGAGGCACGATCCTGACGAGAACCCCGATAACCCCTGAACGGGTATTTGCATTGATATGCGCAATACGCAGTAATCTCGCTGGCTCTCCTGCTTTCGGGATATATCCTGCAGATACTCTAAGCCTTTTACCTCTCGCACCCTTTGCGCCTATCTTGCCCGAAGCAACAATCTCCGCTCCGAGAGCTCCTGATCTTATGATCTCGCGGAGCATGTAGTGAAGCACTGCTCTGACCTTTTTTCCCATCTCGATGTATTTGGCCGCTCTTTTCGCAACCATCCTTGGTTCAAGGAACGGCTCCTGAACCTCGACAACACTGATCTGTGGATTCTCAAGGTTGAATTTGTTTTTGATATCATCAGTGAGCTCATTTATCAGCCTTCCTTTCTTTCCTATTATCCTCGCCGGGTTGGTGACTGCCAAGGTAATCCTTGTGACGAGAGGGGTCCTTTGAATATCCATGCTGGCTAAGCCTGCACGATCCAATCTGTCCTCAAGATATTTCATTATCTTATACCTTCCCAATGGTTCTTCAATCAATTTCTCCTGATAAAGCATCATGACACCTCAATGACTTTCCCCCTCAAGGGCTTTTTTCTCCTCCTTCTTCATGGGTCCTTTCGGTACATGCTCTGGAGGGGCATCTCCTGATGCTGAAGGAGGACGCATTACTGGCTGAGCTGCTTCCTCTTTAATCTCCTCAAACCTGCCAGAACCTTCTTTCTTTTCTGAACCTGCTTCCTTTTGAGAGGGGGTTTCCTGCCCCTTCTCGCCCTCGACCAAAGACGGTTTCTCAGGGATTGGGGGCTTCCCGGGAGGCTTGACATCCACACCAAGAGGGACAACATCCAAGGCTTTCAACACTAATTCAATCCTTGCAGTCTCAAGGAATGATCTGGACATTCTCCCCTTGGGCGCCAACCTGGGATATATATTCTTCTTGTTTGCATTTGCGTGGACTATTAAGAAATTCCCTGAAAGTCCTTTCACTTCTGCATTAGCGATCGCACTATTCAAGGTCTTCAGGACAAGAGAGGCGGATTTCTTCGGATATCTCCCTTTTCTTCCTCCAAGCTCTCTCCTATGGCCCAATCTCTTGTTATGCCTTCTGAAAAAGACGGGAATATCCCCTTTTGAAGCATTCTCAAGAAAATCAAACGCCCATTCCGAATCCTTATTACGTATCACATTACAGACCTCTGAAAGGTCCTTGTATGATGCATCAACATCTTCCAAACGGGCAGATGCATATTCCTCTCCACTGAAATTGCAAGAATATCCTTTCATTTTTATCACTTGAGCGCTACGACTTTTGAACCTCTGGTAGCTCCTACACCAGGACCTGAATGCAAAACCCTGGAGGTGCTATGCGAGAAATCACCAAGCCGCATTCCGACTTTCTTCACAGTTATATCCACTTTCTTGAATTCTTTTCCATTATAGACTCCGAAGGTCAACCCTACCCATGATGGAAGGATTATTGCTTCCCGCACATGAGTCTTTATCATCCCTGAATTTCCTTCTTCAATCGCATTCCTTGCTTTGCTCATCAGTTTCTTAAGCCTCGGATTGTATTTAACCCTTTCGAGAGTTCTTCTATTTCTTGAGGATGTGAGTTTGATGAAATCATCAAAGCCCAGATCCTTTATTGAATCTTCATCATATCCTTTCCACACATCTTTTCTAGCCATGAATCATCAACCTCTCTTTCCTTTGCCTGCCACACGCTTTCCTTTCTTCCTTCCTGTTGTCTTAGCACCGATGTGGCCCACTTTTGAACCCGGAGGAGCACCCCTCGAAACAGTTGTGGGTTTTCCAGCATGATGCTGTTTTCCTCCATGGGGGTGATCATAAGCAGACATGTGAACACCTCTGACTGTTGGCCATACACGTCCTTTTGCCTTTTTCTTGTGATGGGAATTCCCTGCTTTTAGAAGAGGACTCTCCAATCTTCCGCCTCCGCAGACAACCCCCATCTGGGCACGGCATTCGCTCGAAAGAACCATGGTTGTCTTTGACGGAAGCTTGACATAGGCCAGATTGCCCTCTTTCGTGATTATGCTCCCATATGAACCAGGGGCGCGGATGAGCTTTCCTCCATCCCCCGGATTCCTCTCAAGATTATAAATATAAGCACCATCGGGAATTAGATAGAGAGGGAGTACCGATCCAAGAAGGAGCTTTCCCTGAGCCCCGACATCCAGCCGATCCCCGATCGAGATTCCTTCCGGTGCGAGCAGATGACCGCTCTCTCCATTGTCATAAGCTACCCTCATAAGAAGAGCATCATGGCCGGGATCATCAAGGAATCCTTCGACAGTCGCTTTTAATACGCCTGTCTTCTCGACATCATCATAATCACGATATACCAGGTCCACTTTTGATCTTTTTGTTGGTGCACGGTATCTGGGAGAACCGCCGCCCCTCTTTTGTTGAATAATCCTCTTTCCCATAAGAATTCACCATATCATGCTGCTATCTTCAGCTTGGCCGCAATTTCATCTGCCTTGTGTTCTTTGCTGAGTCTGACAACTGCACGCTTCTTTCCCGCAGGAGTGATGTGGGTTTTGACAGAATGAACCTTTACATTGAAAAGTCTTTCCACCTCTTCCGATATCTGATTGCGAGTCGCCCCGAGTTTCACCTCGAAGGTGAGCGAATTGTTGTTGTCTATCATCATAATTGCTTTCTCTGTTTTGACAGGTTCTATAATCATCATGTTTCTTCCTCCTTGAATCTTTCTTTAAGCTCCTCCAAAGCTTTTATGGTAAACAGCGTCAGTCTTCCAAAGTGGGTTCCAGGTGCAAGATGCCTCACCTGAAGATTCTCAGCTGATACCGCGTCCACTCCTGCCAGATTGGAAGCCGCCTTCAAAAGCGACGAATCTTTAGAAGCCACCACCAATGGTGCTTTAGATCCGGTTCTCTTTGATTTCTCAATCAATCGCATTAGATTGAGGGCCTGGAACACCTTGCAGACATCAGATGTCTTCTTCATACTATCAAAAGAATCCTCCATTATGATCGGGACAGAAGGTCCTGCTTCGAATCCACACCTCTTGGTGACACAGTCCCTGCTCGCGACAGATGCCAGAGCACTGGCGAATGCCTTCGAATATTCCTTGGAATTCATCTTCTCCACAATCTTTTTCTGTACTTTTGGTGGATGAGCTCTTCTTCCACCGACCGAATCAGGCACCCTTTTAACAGAACCAAGCAGTCCTCCAGGTTGGACCTCATGAGGTTTGTGGGGTATGCCTCTGTTTTTCACAGTGCCAAAATCATCCTTTCGGCCGCGATATCTGGCACTGGTCTCAAGTCCTGCCCATACATAGCTGCCTTTTGGCTGATAGGTCCTACTTTCCTCGCTGAGAACCGCCCTTTTTACAAGATCTTCCCTTGGGAACGCATTGAATATTTTGGGCAAATCCAATTCCTTGAGAGCCTTCCCTTCAACAGAGTAAACAGTCGCTTTCATCATAATTCACCTTTCATTTGGGGTCTGTCGATATGGATGATATCTGGGGTTCTTCCCCCGGCTTCCCTCTCACTGAAAGTCTCAGCTTCACCATTCTTCTCGAAGGTCCTGGAATCGATCCCTTAAGAAGGACATAATCATTCTTGACAAAACCATATCTCGGGAAACCTGATGAAGGATTTATCTCTCCAGCATCATCACCTATCTTTAGCACCTCTTTATTATATTCCGTCCTGGTATGGTATCCTGTCTGTCCTGCATGCGGAGCGGTATACATCATCACCGCAGGATGGAAAGGACCAAGAGTACCGACATGCCTCTGTCTCCCAGTGGCTTTCCTTCTCTGGATCTTGACTCCAAATCTCTTGACCGGACCTTGCCAGCCCTTTCCTTTCGTTACTCCGATGACATCAACCCTTTCGCCGGGCCTGAAAACCTCGGAAAGCTTAAGTTCTTTACCTAATAATCCTTTGGCATATTCCAATTTTGATGCGTTTTCACCGCCAATTCCAATCTCCATCTTTTCAGGGTGCTTCTTGCCAGTTGTTGTCATTGAAGGAAGGCTGACAACCAAAAGCCTTACATCCCTAACACCACCACAAGGTTCTTTTGACTTCGGTCTGCTGGCCAGGCCTGCAGCTTTCAGGGCCTTCTTATCATCTGTAAATATGTCATAAAGCGACCTTACTGAATCGTAACATCTCAGACCGTAGACCAGAACAGGAGGGACTTCTACCACTGTTGCAGGATTGAAAACCTTCTGCCCTTTGGATGTTGACTTGGGATCGCTTGTCCTGGAAAGATGAGTCATGCCCACCTTATAACCCGGAAAACCAAGGACCCTTTGGTCACTCTCGTCCTGCCAGTATACCCTGACGTTTTGATTCTTCGCCCTCTTTCGTGGCCTGAATGCCAATGAACCCCTTCTGGGCTTTCTTATGTCTGTCATATTTAGCACCTGCAATTCGCGGAGCCCAAATCCAAAATCTGGCGATAGCCAGAAACAAGGGACAATATCTGATTGTCACCAAGCACATATGCAGAGAGAAAACACCCTCTGTTGGATACAACGGGACCTCATCATATGAGGTGCGGGAAGAAACCCGCCGCGCCGGAAAATCAATTCGTATGAAGAGCTATAAAAAGAAATGTTTAAAAACGATGGCATGCGGACAAGGCAGAACTGGCAGGGCTTCCCTTGCCAGCTAATTAAAAAATTAGAACATCTAAAAGCTGGATATGGGTTTTGTCACCGAGTTTATGAAACTCACCAGGATCGAACATGCAATCATGCTGGCAATGGCCGTTATCATCGGAGAATCTGTCGTTCTGGGTGGAATCCCTGAACCATGTCCACTTATCTTGCTCTCGATACTCGTACCGATATTCAGTGAGATGGGATCCTTCGCACTGAATGATTACCTGGATATGGAAGCAGATAGGCAGAATCAGATGAAAGACCGCCCTCTAGTAAAAGGAACAATAAAGCCTGCTTTCGCAGTGTGGTTCTCTGCATTCTCACTCTCGCTCTCAATCCTGTTGGCTGGATTGATAAACTATAATGTACTATTGATAGCCATTGTCTTCAACACACTTGCGGTTGCCTACAATTGGAAACTAAAGGATTTCCCTCTTCTTGGGAATCTCTATATCGCCTTCACAATGTCGATCCCATTCATCTTTGGGAATTATGTAGTCTCGGAAGAATTGTCCATGATGGCATTAGTACTTGGACTATTGGGATTTGTCGCAGGACTCGGTAGGGAAATTGTTAAATCGATAGAGGATATGGAAGGCGATCTGCAAGCAAGAGGTTCAAAGACATTGCCGATTGTGATCGGAAGAAAACCTGCCAAGGTGATCGCTGCGATCCTCCATCTTATCTTTGTACCGCTCACCTTTCTTCCCCTGGCAGCAGGCCTTGAATATCCGATATTTTCCATCATTCTGATATCTGTTGCCGATGCAGGCATCATCCGTATCTCTCTGGGCCTGATAGCATCAGATGATAAGAGAACGATCATAGAGGCTAGAAAGAGAAGTCTTCTCTTTTTGTTCCTCGGACTTCTGGGACTTCTTTTCGCATCCATCTGATTCATATGATCAGAAATACCAGGATTATGGCTGGACCTGGGATCTGGTAATTCCCCGTCCCATTGCCTTCTCCTCTGGAAAATAAAATCTATTGCAGACCGCCCCCTTCAATAATAAAAGCCTTCTTCTGGTTCCAGGGGAGTTTGTTCAGCAGTTCAAAAACCATCCATTCCACCATCCCTGAAACTGTTTTGCTTTTAACCTATTCTCTCCAGTTTCAACCCTGCCCACGCTGATTCTTTGCCTCAGAACTATTTGACAGTTTGGCCTCAAACCCGGATTTGCAGGTCAATTTGACCATATT
>CAYVTJ010000056.1:0-7791 GCA_964454475.1 Microcaldota archaeon
TTGTCGACTGCAGGAGCCTTGGTTTTCTGGAGACGACTGCTGATAAGAATACCCATATCAGACGATGAAGCATATGAGTGCGGGCAAAAACTAAATTCTTACTGGGTTTCAGGGACTTTTATATTATGTTATGATTCTATCCAAGGGTGTGATAGATATGGCTAAGACAGCTAGAGAGGTATCTGAAAATGTTGAAGAGGTTCTTGTCGAACTCGATAAGGCTCTTGCGGATGAATGGCTGGCATATATGCAATACAAGATTGCCGCCAGCCTTGTGAATGTGCCTAGTGTGGCTTCTGAACTCGAGAGTGTCGCAAAAGAAGAACTCGAGCATGCAGAGGAACTTACAGAGAGAATAATCCAACTCGGAGGTAAGCCAATTTCTGATCCCAGGAAATTCTATGAAAAGGCGAACTGTGGTTATGAGATTCCAGAAGAGGATGCTAAAAAAGTGCTCACAGATTCATTGAATGCCGAAAGCTGCGCGATCAAGGTATATAAGAAAGTGGCAGATATGACGAAGAATACGGATCACGTCACTTATCAGCTGATGGTCCACATATTGGAAGAAGAGATGGAACATGAGCAGAAGTTTGAAGATCTGAAAGAATGGATGGACAGGATGTCTTCCTGATCTTTTCAGATTTATTTTGTTATTTAATGAGTTAGTCTCATTTTCTCATTCTTATTTTCCACCCTCACCAAAATTTAGCCAAGAGTTACATGGACATTGGAGGAAATAGTAAAAATAAAGAAATCTTGGCAAAACATAGACGGTAGCTAGGCAGAACTATTTGGTATGCTTCATTATACACAAGAGAGTGGAGCTCTGGATATCTCCTGTCCAAAGATAAGCAGGATGCAGAAAAGCTGATTAGTCTACTAATAGGTACTAGGCATGATCAAGACTTGATTATTGACTTTGAAACCTTATGCTTGTGGAGAAGAAAATCTTCACTTATTGGAAGTGTAATGGGCAGATATATTCAATAAAGTCAGAAGCCATGTTACTGATCCAATCTTTGTGAACTTCGTTCATGCAGGACTTTTGCGGTTCATTCCATTTTATAAGTTAATCAAATAAACTTCTGATTCTGAAATATTTCTATTACAATAAAAATCATCCAACATTCAAAAAAAGTCCAAAAATAAGAAGCTTCGCAGGATGTATAAAGGCCGAAGCCAAAAAGTCCATGGCTCTGAAATCTAGCTCGAACCTGATACGCACGTTCAGCCAATTCCTCACGAATCAGTTACCAGATACAGCGGCTTTCTCCAATCCTGCGAAAGCATTCTTTATTATTCATTATATTTTATAAATCTATCGGCTATCTTTTACAAAGATTTATAAAGAAATTATGAATATATATTCATTTGATGGTAAGGCCTAAAAAAAATAGATTAATTACCGGCGAGCCAGAGTTCACTTATTTCAAGCCCAGGGCAGTACCTTTGAGAGGGCTTGAAGAGGTTGAACTCTCTGTGGATGAATTCGAAGCGATCAAGCTTACCGATCATTTTGGAGATGCGCAGAAGGAAGTTGCCGGAAAGATGGGCCTTTCCCAGCCATCCCTCCATAGAATCCTTCGATCCGCCCGGAGCAAGATAGCATCTGCGATCATCGAAGGGAAAGCCATCAGGATATGTGGGGGGAGGTATGCGATCAGAGAAAAGAGGTGAAATGAATATGCCATGGGGAGACGGAACAGGGCCCTGGTGGGCCAGAAGAGGATGGAATTGCAGAAGATTTGGGATGGGGAGAGGGCATGGACCTGGATTCAGGAACTTTTCAGCAGATTATCCTGATGATGATCCTGAATCACTCAAAAGATATGCAGATGATCTCAAGGCAGAACTGGATTCTGTCATGAAGAGATTGGCTTCATTAAGGAAAAAGTGATATGATGAAAGTAGCGATCTCAAGCTCTAGAGGGGGAAAGGATGATATTGTCAATCGGTTTTTCGGGAGATGTCCCAAATTTACCATCGCAGAAATATCTGATTCATCTGTAAAATGGTTGGATGCATTGGACAATCCAGGTCATCATTCAGGAGGCGGGGCTGGCGTTTCGGCTTCCCAGCTTTTGATAAACAATGGTGTTGATGCAATAATCACAGGCAATTGCGGACCGAAAGCGATGTCTGCCTTGAAGATGGCAAAAATCCCTGTTTATCATGCGTCCGGGGGAATATCGAAGGCGGTTGAAGATCTGATTAACGATAAGCTTTCCAAAATCGAACCAGAAGGTTTCTCAGGCTTCAGATGAGGTGTGTCCTTGAGAATAGTAATCGCCCTTGATGGTGAAAATCGCTTGTCAGGACATTTTGCACATTCTGACAGGTTCAGGATAGCTGATATTGAATCAGGGAAAGTGATCAGATCTGTGATCAAGAAAAATCCCTATGATTTCAAGGATCTTTCTCCAGGAGAGCTTCCGGCATATGTGAAGGGTCTTGGAGCCGATGTTCTGCTTGTCGGAGGTATCGGAACCAGAGCTGTGAATATATTCGAAAAGGACGGAGTGGATATTGTCTATGGATTAACTGTCGATGGGGAAAGAGCTCTTCGGGACTTTTTAGAAGGTAAATTGAAGAAAGGAAAGAACGAATGTACAGAGGGATGATTTGATGATAATTGCAGTAACTGGAGGAAAAGGCGGAACCGGTAAGACTGTATTTGCGATAAATCTTGCACTGGCTTTCAAGAAATTGGGATATAAGGTGAAGTATCTGGATTGCGATGCGGATTGTCCATCGTCTTCTTTTGTCGGAGGTTACGATCTTGAGGATAGAAAAGAAGTACACTCCTTCATTCCGTCCATAAATCAGGACAAATGCATGCGATGCGGAAGCTGTGTGGATACCTGCAGATTCAATGCCCTTTTGCAGATGCCTGGAAAAGTTCCTGTCTTGGAGGATTCAATGTGCATAGGTTGCAGTGCCTGCATGCTCGCATGCTCAACAGGTGCAATAACAGAGTCATCAAAGGTAGTGGGTTATACCTACCATTCCAATAAATATGGAATGAATTTCTTTTCAGGATCGCTTCTGCCATCAGAGATATTATCAGAAAAAGTTGTGGACTCGGTGAAAGAGAGGGCAGGAGAGAGCGGACCCGGGATAACCATCGTAGACACTGCTGCAGGCGCACATTGCAGTGTGGTAAGGGCGCTTGAAGGTGCTGACATCGGAATAGTCATAACCGAGCCTACCGAATTCGGCAAGCATGATTATGAAGTTATATGTGAAGTGTTGGCTAAGCTGGGGATACCTAGGAAGATCGTGCTAAACAGATTCGATATTTCAGACATGGATATGGAGGCATCGCTAAAGATGGCCTATAGCAGTACTATGATGGAATGCTATGTACAGAAAACCCCGATAATCCTGGCATATCCTGACCATGAGATATCAAAATCGATATTATCCTTCGCAAAGGAGCTGATGAAATGAGTGGTCTGATGAATATAGTTGTTTTAAGTGGAAAAGGAGGAGTAGGGAAATCATCCGTCGTATCAGCCATCGCGAAACAGCTTTCAAAGTACAGGAAAATCGTCTTGGCTGATGCTGATGTCGACTGTCCCAACCAGCATATTTTATTCAAAGGTAGCGTATACGAGGAGAATATGTTGTATCTGACAGAAACTGCTGTGATGTCTGGCTATATTAAAAATCTTGATCAGGGTATATGTAGATTCGGAGCGATTCGTGAAGGTTCGGTCGATGTTTCCAGATGCACTGGATGCGGAGCGTGCACAATCACATACCCTGATAATTTCAAACTAGAGAAGAAATTAACTGGTAGGTTGATTGTCAGGAAGACGGCGGAATTCCCGCTTGTATATGGAAAATTGGAACCTGGAGAATCAGGAAGCGGGAAATTAGTGCATAGTATCAGGAAGAAAGCCGAAAAATTCGCGGGTAATCCCTTGATTCTTATTGATGCGCCTGCAGGCATAGGTTGTCCTGTAGTCGCTGCGATAACAGGATGCGACAGGGCTGTTTGCATCGTGGAACCTACACCTGCCAGCATTAGTGCCCTGGAAAGGGCAATTTCTACACTTAATCATTTTTCAATACCTTATGATATTATAGTGAACAAGGAGGGCATCAGCCAGGAATACTCCGAGAGGATAAATGATATGTTCAAAGAGAAGATATTGGCAAGAGTCCCCTATGATGAGGAAATCCCCCGCCTTCTTGCAAATGCAATTGTTCCATCCCAGGGAAGCGGAAGAGGGGCCCATGCCTTAAGGAAGGCCTCAGAAGTATTTTCTGCAATGATGGAAGATTAGAGAATCTTTATATATATTTATGCAATTAGCATATTGCGATCGAATCTTCGAGAGATATGCCGATGCTCTCGATGTTCTGGAAGGATTTTCGCATATTACAGTTATTGCTTTTTGCATCTTCCCAAGCGTGAGTACTATGAAATTGGAGAAGATAGAGGGTGTTCTTCTCTTTGTGAAAGGGACAGACCTGTTTGATCAGACGCCAATATTGGACGTTACACCGTTCATCCAGGAATATATTATCCGGAGATTGCAGAATCGGCTGGTTGGGGGGTTTTTTGTTCAATTAGGAAAGATATAATAATGGGGATTGTGATGGTTCGAACCATTCGAATATGTGAAAAATAGAGGTTATCTTGATTAGATTTTAGAATGGATTCCAAGAGGGGTAGGATGAACAGGAATAAGATGAAGGCCAAGCGGATCGGAAGTGTATTACTTCTTTTATTGTTCATTTCATCATTTTCTTATGCGTTGATAGATGTTGACTTCTATTATGGGAAGGGTTGTCCTCATTGTGGGAGGATGGATGCTCGCTTTAAAAGTTTTATTGATGAGTACGATCTGGATTATGAGAAGAGGGAGATATATTATGATTCAGAAAACCGGCAGGAAATGTTCGATCTTTATGTGAAGTTCGGATTGGATCCTGGCAAAAGCGGTGTCCCGACTGCTTTATTGGATAATCGTTCTCTCATAATCGGTGAAGTCAGCAAAAAGCGTTTGGATTCAATACTCGAGGAACATGTTGAAAATGAATCTGCAAAAGGAATAATCACTGAAGATTCATTCAGTCCGATAGAAGAAAAAGATCCAACTTCGACTCTTACATTAGCTGTTTTAGTGGGAGCGGCTATTGCGGATTCTGTCAATCCTTGCACCATTGCAGTAATGACCATGCTTCTTGGCGTTGTCATGACAAAAGGAAGAGAAGGAGTGTTCGCTGCTTCTTTGGTCTTTATAGGAGTGATATTCATAGCATATCTCTTGATGGGGCTTGGAATTCTTCAAACAATAACCAATACAGAGTTAACAAACATCTTCTTCACATTCGTAACAGTAGCAGCTCTGGCTCTGGCTATTCTAGAGATAAAAGCTTATCTTGATTATTCACCAGGTCTTCTTTCAGTTGAAGTGCCAATGTTTATCCGGCCTTATATGAAGGATATTATCTCTAAGGCCACGTCCCTTCCAGGAGTGGCATTCGCAGCTTTGTTATGCTCGTTATTCCTTCTTCCTTGTTCTTCGGGCCCTTATTTAATGGTTCTTGGGATGGTTGCGAAATCCGTCACTCTTAAAGGATTACTATATCTGGTGATCTATAATTTCATATTCGTATTTCCAATGATGGTGATAGCTGTTGCTATCGGATTAGGAAAAACAAAGATCGAGGATATTGGGCATTTCCGAGAACAGCACATAAGAAAACTCCATCTGATAGCCGGTTTACTTTTCTTCTTGCTTTTCTTATTGCTTATTGATCAGATGACAGGGGTATTGGGCATCCACCCATAAGTGTTTTAATCCCCTGCCCTCATTTTTTTGCCATGTTGATGAAAAGGATTTCGAGTGATCTGGAGTTGAATGAGATATTCAGGATATTAGAAGATAAAAATGCTCTTATAATATCTCCTGGCTATGTGAAGTCCTGGGAAGAGGTTGAGCTTGCTTTCCATCTGGCAGAGAGAAGCATTAGGAAGGGGAGGAACATCTCCAGAAAATTCAAATATGAGTTCTTATTATGGTTATGTGGACGAAGAGATATCAAAACTGCTATGGAGAGAAGCAAACCAAAAAATCCTGATGACATGATATTCCTATCATTCGATAATGAGTTGTTCTTGAAGAAGATGGGGGCAAGTGAAAATTCTTTTGACCTGAAAAAGAAGGCCGCCCCACTGAATCTAGAAATGATCTCATTGAGCAGGCTATAATCTATTCAATATTAAGCTGTTTTGATAATATTCCTCTATCGATAGGCAATTCTATCCCAAGAACCTGGTGGATGAAGATGAACATATCAATTATCGTTTCAGTCTGTTTGGTAATCATATTCGCCATTTCTTTTATCTTCATATCGCTTCCAATGAGTTCGTAAAGCATTAGACCTTCTTTTCCATAGACCTTGTACACTGCATATCCGTCATCTCCATACTTTTTATGGACCTGCGTTCTGCTCAATGGTTTTAATAGTATGAACTCATTTTCCATCATGAATGAGAGAATCTTTGATACTTCATATAATGGGTTTCCTGTTTTGAGAGCGATATCTATAATATCATTATTGCCATTTATCAATTCTAGCACTTTACTACCTTCATTCCCGAATTTTAACATCGTCTTTGCCTTCATCTGAATACTCTTGATTATATCCAGAGGGACTTTGATGGGCATCTCAAGAGGGGATGCAACTCCTCTTGCATCTTTAAGTTCTTCATCACTTTCGATCATCGGAGCGAACCCTTTTTTCCTGAGTGGTTCTTTCTTGATCTTCTTTTTTCTCCTGCCAGTTTTTCTACTGGTTCTGCTTCTGAACCCTCTCCTTCTTCGAGTGGAGGGCCGTTTTCTTCTTTTTGGGTAATCCAGCTTTATTATGCCCTGATCATCCATGAAATCCAGAATCTCTACAAGCTTTGATTCTGTAATGCCCGTGGCATTCATTATCTCTTCAGCAGTCCTGCGACCGTCTATAAGTTCATAGACTTTCAACCCAGTATTCCCGTATTTTTGTTTTATTATCCTCTCTACTCTGCCTAATTTTTTTTCTTTTTTCTTTTCCTCAGCCCTGATTTTTTCTTCTGGTTCACTCCTTTCCTCAGCCTTCTCCTTCTTTTCCTCAGGCGTTTTCCTTTTTTCCGGTTTTTTTTCTTCTTCAGGAACTTCATCTTCTCCGAATTCTTCGAATTGGATCGGTTTTATTTGGTCCTCTTCCTCTTCGATATCAGTGGAAAATGCATCTTCAAGTTCATCAGCTTTGGATGAAGGTTCTGCCTCAGCCTTTTCCTCGAGAGGTTTGATTTCTTTTTCGGGTTCCATCTCCTCTTCCGGCAGTTCGGCTAATTCGGGTGCTTCTTCAGAAGGTGGAGTCTCTTCTATCTCGATTTCTTCCTCTTCAGATGTTTCTTCAATAGCCTCAGGCGTTGCTGGTTCTAGTTCAATGAGATCCTCAGCTTCCATGAATTCTACTATGGTATAATAAGTGTCTTCGTCCATTCCCAGGTCTTGCTTTAGTTCTTGAGTGGTTCTCTTTCCAGTTATCGCCTTGTATATCTGGAGACCTGCCTCCCCGAATTTCTTAAGGATTAGATTTTGATTCTTGAATCTTTGAAGTGGACCCTTCTCTTTCTTTCTTATAGTATAGTCGCTACCTCGTTTCATGAGTATCACATGGAAATATCTAACTATTGTTCTTGCGAAGATTTATTAATTTGTGCAAAGCTTTGTAACCAGTAGTTCCGAACTTCTTTTAACACATTAAAATAAATGGCCACCTATG
>CAYVTJ010000057.1:0-7774 GCA_964454475.1 Microcaldota archaeon
GAGCATGGAATCAAAGTCAAACAGTTTGATCAGAGCTATTTATGACGCAAAGCCCAGAATACGCAAAAATTTCTTTCGACATTTGTCCGGATTCGATACTTGAAGGACCCTCATGGGTCCTGACAATCCGGCTTCCCAAGATGCTTAAGTCCTTTCTCTGAGATAAGAAGTATTGTGGCCGAGCTGCCTGAAAATGGACAGCCACCACACTTTCCCGAATCCTTCTGGCAGGGGGCGATCTTCTCTAAATATCCTTTTTCAAGAAGCAGGCTTATGCATCCCATCACTGCAGATTCCTGTACCCCAAGCCTTCTGCTGATTGAACTAATATCCGAATCCCCCTCATAAATCAGATCCAGTACCATCTTTATCAAATAAACACCTCAAATTAGAAATCCTCCCAGGATTTTGACAGCAAATGCGGCAAGCCATGCGACCACAAACGTGTATATGATTGATAATAGTGCTATCCCCAGGGATTTGCTTTCATTGTATATTGTTGCGATCGTTGCCATGCATGGCGTATAAAGCAGTATAAATACCATAAACGAATAAGCGGTAACCGGCCCCCAAAGATTTGATATGGCATCGGCAAGAGTACCTTCGGATGCTACACCGAAAAGGATTCCAAAGGTCGAAATTACAACCTCTTTGGCAAGAAGACCGAAGATTATTCCGATGGTCCCCTCCAATCCAAAATCAAGAGGGGCGAAGATGGGCTCAAGCATACTGCCAATAGCCCCTATATAGCTTTCGGCACTGCCATATCCAGCGCCTTCCGGAAAGTAAGCCAGAGTCCATATTATAATGGCTACCAGAAAAATGAAGGTTCCTGCCTTCTCTACAAACTCCTTTGTCCTATACCAAGAATGGACGAGCAGACCTCTAACAGTCGGCAATTGATAAGGGGGTAGTTCGATCACAAATGGCGCTCGCGGACCTTTGAAGAAAAACCTTCTCATGAACCATCCACTGCCCATCACCACAAGGAAGGAAAGCACGAATAATGACCACACAACAGCACCTGCTGTCTGGGGATCAAAAAAGGCCCCTGCCAGGAAGACGAATACCACTATCCTGGCACTGCATGGAATAAAAGTGCTAACAAGCATGGTGATTGTCCTGTCCGACTTCCTATCAAGGATTCTGCTGGACATGACAGAAGGCACTGTACATCCGAATGCGATTACAAGTGGAATGAAAGACTTGCCATGAAGTCCTATCATTGCCATGAACCTGTCCATCACGAAAGCAGCTCTGGCAAGATATCCCGAATCCTCAAGGAAAGCTATTGCTATGAAAAGAAGAGCGATGTTCGGAAGGAAAACAAAAACATTCCCGATCCCCTGTATTATGCCTGAGACGACCAGCCCCTGGATCCATACCGGCATACCATAACTTATAAGCAGCTCTTCAGTGAATAAGGCAAATCCCCCAATAATCCACTCGATCGCAGATACAAGAGGGGAACCTGCAAGAAAGACAAACTGGTACATGAGATATATGATTACTAGAAAGATGGGTATTCCAAGGTATGGATTCGTCATGATGCAATCTATACGTTCAGAGGCACTGATTCTTCCCAGAGATGTCCGGCTCATGGTTTTCTTAACAATTCCATTGATGAAGGCATACCGCCTATCAGCAATTTCGATATCGGCATCTTCACCATAGATTTCCCCTGCATGCCTCTCTATCCTGTTCAGCTGATCGGTGATTCCTGGATCAGCCTTCTTCATCTTGTCGAACAATGCTTTATCCTTCTCAATCAGCCTTATCGCTACATATCTTGATCCATATCTCTCAGCAAGCTTAGGGGCATGATTTTGGATATGCTTTGAGAGTTCTTCTATCTTTGGCTCAAGATCTTTGCCATAGTCTATCGATATCTGCTCGTTTGGATTCCTTGCAGTTCCTATCGCCGCATCTACCAGTTTATCCAGTCCTTCCCCTTTCCTCGCCACCATAGGAACGACAGGAACACCAAGATAATCAGACAGGGCATCCGGATCTATGTCAAACCCCTTTGATTTTGCCACATCGGTCATATTAAGGGCGATGACGACGTTTGCACCCATCTCTATAAGCTGAACTGCAAGATAAAGATTACGTTCCAGATTGGAAGCATCCACAATGTCGATGACAACATCCGCATTATCAGATGCTATGAAGTTCCTTGCTATTACCTCTTCAGTGGAAAGGGCCGACATGGAGTATGTTCCTGGAAGATCTACGATTCCTATCTTCGTATCCCTGTTCCTAAAACTCCCAGTCTTCTTCTCGATCGTCTTTCCTGGCCAGTTGCCGACTTCCTGCCTGGATCCTGTCAACGCATTGAAGATGGTGCTTTTTCCTGTATTCGGGTTTCCGATGAGAGCTGCGGTTATCGATTCAGTCATCCATCTCCACCATGACTTTCGAGGCTTCCCCCCTGCCTATAGCAAGCCGGCATGTATCCTGAATCTCAACGATTAGTGGACCGCCAGGACCCTTCCTCAGAAGACGTATTTTTGTTCCTTTGGAAAAACCCAATTCAGTCATTCTCTTCCGAAAACCCCAACCATATTGTAGCGATGAGACCGTCCCCTCATCTCCTTCATTCATTGCTGCAAGAGAAATCAATGCCAAAAAGAAACACCTGTAATCATTCAGAGTATGTAGATGAAATGGGTTTAGGGATATTTATAAGTATACCTAAAATATTTAGGTTTTTCAAAAAATCACCAAAGATGAGTGAACATTTTTGGCATACAATAGTTTAACCTCATGCTAAGCGGTAGAAAGATCTTCGAATCATGCAACAGTTTAAAATTTTCCCGTAGAATTACAGTTGTCGACTGCAGGAGCATTGGTTTTCTGGAGACGGCTGTTGATAAGAATATCCATATCAGACGATGAAGCATATGAGTGCGGGCAAAAACTAAATTCTTACCGGATCATTACCAACCTATAAAAAACTCATTATCAGATATATTGCATGAACAACAAGATAATCATCGTGATGATATTGGGATTTCTGCTCCTTGGATGTACTGGCCAGGATGATACTCCTGCATCCGACCAAAATAAAACAGAAGAACAGATAGTAGAAGAACAGGAGGATCGGGAACCTTCTGAAGAGGTTACCGAACCCGAAGAAAATGTCGCTGGAGAGGAAAAAGAAACAAGTGGAGAAGAACCATCGGAAAAACCCGGCAAAACAAAGGTAATAATGCTGGGGCGATCAGTTGCTCATGGCTGGATGGATTATATGGGCCTTGAATGGACATGTGATGATGAAGAGTGCCTGACTGGTGGTCCGATAGGGGAGTATAACGACTATTATATGACATATTATCATCTTGACTACCCCCCTGAGATAGCAAATTCCGCAGCAGAAGGCGTAGATATGAGGGGAGCGGATGCAGAAATCGTCTTCTTCAAATTCTGCTTTGCTGATTTCGCTTCTGATCAGACGATGGCAAATGCGGAAAACAACATAGAACTAACAAAAGACGTATACGAAAAGATTGTTGAAGAGCGGGGGAAGAAACTCATAGTCGGAACCGCTCTTCCAAAAGTATCGGCGCGAACACAACCCGCTTTGGTCGGGAATCATGAGAGATACAACGAATGGCTTGAAGACTATGCTTCAACGCATGATGATATCTGGGTATTCGATCTGAATGGGATGTTGTCAGCCCGGGATGGAAGCTTGAAGGATGAATATCAGTCTTCTCCTGAGGACTCGCATCTGAATAAGGATGCATATTCGCATATCACTCCTGATTTCTTCGAACTGCTCAATGAGGTAGGGTGATCGCATGCATCATCAGGAGAAGATTCGCAATGGCAAACTGGTCAGAGTCGATGTAGTGAAGGAAGAGATAGGCTACAAGGTTAGCATATGTGGCGACTTCTTTCTGCATCCGGAGGAAAAGATAAGGGAGATAGAACTGGCACTCGAGCAATCAAATCATTCGGAAAGTGATGAAGAGTTAGAAGCACGGATATCCGGTGCGATGGTAGGCGCCCAATTGATAGGGGCCACTCCCAAGGACATAGCACGAATCTTTCATAAAGCGGTGAATGGATGAGGTGGAGATTTATACCTTATTCAGAACAGGATGCTTTCATGAATATGGCTATTGATGAGATGCTAAGCGAAAAGGCCTCAGGAGGGGATCTTCCAGTGGTAAGATTTTATGGCTGGAAACCCTCCGCAGTATCGATTGGATATTTTCAAAGCATGGAACGTGAGGTGGATATTGATTCATGCAAGAGACGGGGTATCGACATCGTAAGAAGAAGAACCGGCGGTGGAGCGGTGTACCATGATCAAAACCGGGAAATAACATACAGCGTGATCGGCAAAGAAGAGCTTTTCCCGAAGAATATCATCGAATCCTATAAGCTCATATGTGGCTGGATAACAAGTTCATTATCCTCTCTTGGAATAGAGTCGGAATTCGCACCGATAAATGACATCCTCACAAACGGGCGAAAAATATCCGGCAATGCACAGACAAGAAGGCAAGGAGTGCTCCTCCAGCATGGCACCATACTATACGATATCGATCCGGAGCGGATGTTCTCTGTCCTTCGTGTACCGGATGAGAAGACCAAGCACCATATGATATCATCAGTAAAGGAGAGAGTCACTTCAATCCTGGAAGAAAAGCATGTAGAAAGACCGGATTTATTGAAGGCACTCCGGGAAGGCTTCCTTAAAGATAAGGAAACAGAGATAAAAACATTGTCCAGGGATGAGCTGGAAACCGCAAAGAAAATCAGAAAAAGACGATATCTCGAAAAAGAATGGAATTTCCAAAGATAAGCCGGAGATTTGCCTGCAAAGTCATTTCCTGTACATGTGGATCGATCTCCCCAGCGCATCCTCGGCCGCTTCAGAGAGTGCTTCGGACATGGTGGGGTGTGGATGTATTGTTAATGCCAAGTCTTCAAGGAGAGCACCCATCTCTATTGCCAAGGCTGCTTCCGATACCATGGAATCCGCATGTGGGGAAGCTATGTGCACTCCAAGGACAACTCCTTCGCTATCAGCTACTATCTTGACAAACCCTTCCTTTTTGTTCATGGTTCTGGCTCTTCCTGATGCAGACAAAGGTATTTTTCCGATCCTTACTCTATAGCCCTCTTCCCTAGCCTTGGCCTCTGTAAGTCCTGCCGAGGCAAGCACAGGTCTTGAGAATACCACTGAAGGGATTACTGCATTGTCGAATGCGCTTTTCATTCCTGCTATGGCCTCTGCCGCCACTTTTGCTTCCCGGAATGCTTTATGGGCAAGCTGTTTCCCACCAATTACATCCCCTACTGCATAAATGTTATTGTCAGATGTCTTCAAGGCCTGGTCAGTGAGTATCCTTCCCTGCCTATCAGTCTTGACTTTGGTGTTTTCCAACCCCAAATCACTGTGATCAATGACCCTGCCTATCGCAACAAGAAGCTTGTCGAAATTAAGCTTCTTTCCGCTTTTGAGATGAGCAGTACGTCCATCCACTGAATTCACCTCATCATTATAGATGATCTTGCAGCCAAGTTCTTCCAGACCGGATTCAAGAACCGCTCCCAATTCCTTTTCCATTCTCCTCAAAAGGCGGGAACCTCTGTATATGATGGTCACCTCTGATCCAAGCATAGAATAGAGCGTGGCCATCTCGGCAGCAATATATCCGCCTCCTATGATCAAAAGTTTCCCCGGAATATCCTTCAGGAATAATGCATCATCCGAATCGATAACTCTTTCATGATCAAATGGGATCCGGCCCATTTCCCTTATATCAGTGCCTGTTGCTATCACCGCCTTATCGAAAGAGAAGTGAACGATGCCCTTGGATGTTCTGATGTCTGCCTTGTCCGAGGACCGGAATCCGGCCTTTCCCTTGATGACTCTCACTTTGTTCATCTTGCAAAGCCTCTCCAGACCTTTGACCAGGCTCGAAATGACACCCATATTCCATTCCTGAAGTTTCTTCATATCGATTTCAGGATTCGCGCGTATACCTAAATCCCTGGAATTTTTAATCTCATGATAAAGGGAGGCTCCATGTATCAGGGCTTTGGATGGTATGCATCCTGCATTTGTGCAGAGCCCTCCTAATCCGTCCTTCTCCACAAGCGTGACATCAAGGCCCAACTGAGCAGCCCTGATTGCGGTAGTATATCCTCCCGGACCTCCTCCGATAACAAGAAGCTCTGCACTCTCAGGAAGCTCTCCCACTACCATTTGATCACCGCATATCAATAAGCAGCAGGTCAGGATCGGATAGATGTCTGATTATTGTATTCATAAACCTGGTGGCAGAGGCTCCATCTACAACCCGATGGTCAAACGCAAGGGAAAAGCCCATCACCTTTCTTGGAACGATCTTTCCATCAATGACAAGAGGCATCTCCTTTATCCTGTGTACTCCCAATATGGCAATTTCAGGCGGATTGACTATAGGCACCGAATACATTCCGCCAAGACTTCCGATATTGGTAATCGTGAACGTCCCGCCCTCCATCTCTTCGAGTGTAATTTCACGCTTTTGTGCCGATTTGGCGAGCTCTTCTATCTTTCTGGCGATATCGCCTATTGATTTGCGCTCGATATCCTTGACCACAGGAACCATAAGGCCATCCTCGGTATCCACAGCCATTCCAATGTTTATTCTTCTCTTGAATACGATCTCCGAAGTACCCTCGTCAAAATTCGCATTGAACTGCGGATAATTCCGGAGCGCTATCGCACATGCCTTGAAGATAAATGGAAGATATGTGAGTTTCACTCCTCTTTCATTGAAGGTTTCCTTCTCCTGCTCACGGACCTCGACCAATCTTGTTACATCCGCATAGTCCATTCCGCACGCTTGCGGAATGTTTTTCCACGAGTATGTGAGTCGTTCTGCTATCGTCTTCCTGACTCCGCTCAGTTTGACACGCTCTTCCCCGCCGGTTTGTTCAGGGATGCCTGTTCGTACTTTTTTTTCGGAAGGTTTTCTCTTCCCTGTCCTTTTTTCTTTTTCAGGCTCTTCTTTACTCGCTGATTCCACATCTTCCCTTGTAACCCTTCCCGCAGGCCCGCTTCCTTCTATCTTCGTGATGTCTACTCCGAGCTCTCTTGCCAACTTCCTTGTGGCAGGTGCTGCGAGCGTTCTTTTCAGGATTTCTTCCTTCTTTTCCCCGGAATCTCTATCTGCTTCCGATTCTTCGGATGGCTTATCTTCCTCTGACCCAACTTCTGAGCCAATAATCATAAGAACTTCACCGACCTTGACCGTTTCCCCTTCCTTAAAATTGATGCTTCTTATTCTGCCTTTCGCAGGGGATGGTATTTCGACGACAGCCTTATCAGTCTCAATCTCAACAACATTCTGATACTCATCGACCTCATCCCCTTCGTCAACCAGCCACTTGACGATCAGACCCTCGGTTATCCCCTCCCCAATATCCGGAAATTTGAATTCGATCGGCATAGCTGCATAACAGATGTAAGTTATATATTTCTGATGGTCCCTGTGAAAAACAAATCTATTTGATCGGTAAGGAAAAGGAGATCTGTAAGGGAAGAATCAAAGGAAAGAGAAAAAGATATTATTGATTCGGAAACTACTCCTGCAACTTCTCGTTGAGCTCTTTCATGGTACACCCATCTCCAGAAGGCTCGAATACTGTTGAATCACAGGTCCAAACCTCGCATGAGAAATCGCTTGAGGAAAAGGACCTTGGATGTTTCTTTACTTATTCTCGCCAGTTTCAACCCTGCCCACGCTGATTCTTTGCCTCAAAACTA
>CAYVTJ010000058.1:0-7772 GCA_964454475.1 Microcaldota archaeon
AGAATGAGCAAGTTAGTTACTTTTTTTCTTCAGATTTGGTTTTGACGCAAAGCCTGCCAGCACAAAGCCTTTAAAGCAAAATTGTTCCTTAACAAATTGGTAAGGTTTGGTGAAGTCCATATTCGGTTTATATCGAATAGGATTTTACCATTTTTCTATATCAGGCTAAGAGAAGGGCCGTAAAAAGTAAAAGTAATATGGTGTAGTCATGGCAGGACCTGAAACACTGGAGCCTCAAACTGAAACAACAGAAAGTAGGGTGAGAATGCTTGGAACTGATCTAATGGACAATCTCAACTATATAATTGGTAATTCTGGACGTGATGACCTAGCCCTGCAACAGAGTATTGTTATGCAAGCAGTTAGCCAAGCCATTGATAATCTGGAATCTCTCGAACTTGAAAGGGCTCCTAGCGATCAGGCCATTGAAATGGCCCTCCTTGAAGAGACCAGGACCATTCTTCGTCAATGGACAAACGATCTTGAATCCGGAACAACTACCTCGCAAATGATGGAATGGATTGATCTCACTTCCACGATTCAACCATCTGCTTCTACATTTGATGGAGCTCTGGAGGTAGTATCTGAAGAGACATCGATGCGTAGGCTGGATGCTACTTTTGAATGGTTTCAGGATCGGGCAAGGAACAATATCCATACCACCGCCTTTGGCTATGTGGATACCATTAATGGAATTATCGATTGTGCTACGTTCTATGCATATCTCAATACTGAGCGTGAAGTTTTAAATGAAAACTTGGATACAGGGGATACATTGGAATTAAGAAGAAGATTCTCTCAATATGCCCAAGAATTCATTGAGAGCATTATTTATGGAATGGATCCTGATTTGCATGAGGATGATGAAAGACTTCCTGATCCGGATTCGAATATGCATCTCTACACTGCTGCATTATTTGGGATACGTGGGGCCGGTAATGAATCAAGGTTTTTTTTGAATGAAGATAGAAGAACATTAGATCATATTCGTCAGGGATTACTGTTTGATGCTGCCGATATAATTACAAGAAACTACAGTGGGACAATGGATAGCCCTGCCGCGGCTGAAATCTATGAGTTACTTTCAGAATATATTGATGAAGCTCTTGAAGATTTAGAATCAAGAGATGGAAGTACTCCATCCTATCGAACCATTCGAAGAGAAGTGCTTTCCCAGATGCGTGAAGATATTATACTTGCAAGAAGGAGGTTGCGTCCTAATCATCGTGTTCGAAACCGTGAAGCGCTTCAGTATGATTTGAATAATCTAGAGACTGCCTGGCGCATTTTCCGGATGGTCAGACCGTAGTCTAAATATTCGTGGATTTTTGGAAACCCAATCTATTTTTAATAATTTGGCATTATATGTATAATTATGATTAATTCAAAGCTTGGAAGAAATCAGATAAAGAAGTACAAAAAAACAAAAAAGATAAGAAAATCCATTCTCATTCCATGTGCCATTCTCTCTGGAGCAGTTCTCACCGGGTCTCTTGCCGTGTTGACTGGAAGTCCTGAAAACAAAACCGGTACATCAGTGAGACCTCTGATGTCAATAAAATCAGAAGATCCAATACCGCACAAGCGGACAAATAAGCAAAAACAGACCGAGTTTCAGGAAAAAATGAAAGTTCCCGTAACTCCAAAAGCCGTCAATGACAGAGATTTGTCTAAGATTCTTAAGCTCAAGTTCCCACCAGATAGTATAATCTGCGAATCAAGAGAGGAGAGATTTCCAAAAAGATTAAACAGTTTTTCTTTGATATCACGTTATTCGCACGGACCGCATTCCTTTAATCGAAGAAACTATCCAGAAGACGATGATGGTATGTTAGATCTTATCGAGCATTCAAGCAGAGATAAGTTGCTTAAAGCCCTTTCTTACCTTGCCAAAATCGGTATAGCTGGTTTTGATGGCAATGGTGTTTGGTCGCCCAAAATACTCCACTATGGCCGATTGATGGTGGAAAATCGGGGCAGAATATCATTTGACATGCAATGTCTCTCGAAATCAGGGGAAGGTTATTTATATGCAACTGCAATCATGGTAAGACTTGTAAATATGGAATACGAAGCGGATAGACCAGACATAATGAATTCTGCAGAAAAAATTCCAGATAACTTGAATGAACCATTCTATGAATTGCTTTCAATTCGTCTTTTTAGGGAGGAGAATTTTGATCCCGAGGCAACAGCTGATTTTATTTCAGGAATGACTGAAAATCAAAAGTCAGATTTATTTGACAGGCTTTATGATTTTGTGTATATCAACGATAGTTTCAGAAAAACGGTTGGGGAGGTTCAATCTATTTTGTTAGATAGAAGTGATTCAAGAACAGCTGCCAGGCTGGGTTCAATACTTAGGAGGGCAGAAAGAAACGATTGCTAAACGCAATAAATATACTTGAATTCAGATAGAATTTTACCCACTACGCTTTACCATTTTCCAGTCAATTACTTTGAGTATTCTTTCCTGTTCTTTGGACAAAGTCACTGTTTTTGAGAATTTATTCCTTGTTTTTGGATCTTCAATTTCAACCCTGTATGCTGTAGATAAGATATCCAGGGCTTCGGTTGCAGTCAAATTCATCTTCCTGAGTTTGTATTCAATTATTGAAAGAAAGTAATAAGCCATGTAACAGATCAAAATGTGGGATTTTACCCTGTTCTTTAGCCAGTGTCTAATTGGCCTTACTTCCAAGGCGCTTTTCATGGTCCTAAATGTTTTTTCCATCATGTCCTTCTCGAAATAAGCTTTAATTACTTTCTCCTTTGGAAGTTTTTTTGTTGAGAAAATAAGTGAAATCCCATCATATTTTTCAACCTCATTGAGAACATCTTGATTGATATTTTTGTACTTTATGTATTTTTTCCATTTAGCAGGAATTGTCTCTCCTTTTTTCTTAGCTTCTATAACTGATGCAATTTCCCTACGCCTTCCTTCAGTTCTTGATAACTTGTCTTTCTTATTAAGACAAATGTTCAAATAACCGCTTACTCCACAATATTTATAACGTCTCTGGTGAACGTACAGAATGGAATTCTTGAGTTGAATTCTATTTTTAAGATTTCCCAGGGAATAGCTTGAGACTGTCTCTTTTATCTCGTCTTCTAAGGTCTTATTAAGAGGAATACCACAAATAACCTCACAACCAAGAGCTTTGGCATCCTTGATATTTTTTTCTGAGCTTACTCCTCTATCCCAGATAAGAGTTATTTTGTTTATCTGGAGTTCTCTAAATGTGGGAAGAATGTCATTGATAGTTTTTGCATCATGAATATTCCCGTCAAAAACCTTATGGAAGATTGGGATTTTCTCTTCTTTAGTTACTGCTAAGCCTATCTGAACTTCTGGACGTTTCATACCTTCCTTATTGTATCCTGTTTTTGCCATGAGGCAGGAACATCCATAGAAGTATACATTTGTAACATCATAAAACATTGAAGAAACAGAAATATTGAATTTTTCTGTTGCAGCATCATACATACGCCTCTGGACACTCATACTTTTGCTCTCCAGATTATCAAGTGCCTTAAGCAATCTGTCGTAAGTGACATCTTCAATGTCCAGAAGTTTGTTTAAATCAGTTCTGGAGAACCATTTTTTTATCCAGCTAAGACTTCCGGGCTGTACACAATGGCCATATACCAAACAAAGAACCAAAGGCGCATCATCACCCAATATCTTATCTATCTCCAAAAGCTTACATACTCCATGAAGAAGAAGTAATGGTCCATGGATAGAAACTCTTGAAATTTTAGCCCTGTTTATGGATCCACTTAAGATCGTTTTATCATCAACTTTTTTACCTACATACCTCACATGAACCTGTCTTACCTTTCCATCGCGTCTGATTGATTTTACTTCCTCTAGGTAAATATTATTCCCTCTCTTTCTTTCTCGTATAAATGTCATGGTAATGGGCACTTACCCACTACAAATTTTAAAACCTTTCTGTTCACACCCAATCTTCGAGAAGAAAACATTATGATAAACGTAGTGGGTATTTTAGTCGCTTAATTCAAGGAAATAGTAAATACAACGCTTCGAATACTCAAAGGGGAGAATGCAGGAAAGCCGTATGAAGGATAATCCCGCGTTTGACAGAAGGTGTTGTCTTCAAAAAGATGACTGATCTCTTATCAATTCCCCATCCATGGGCGGGATTCGAATATATTCTCGATAGCCCTTTCGATCGTGCCTATGATGTGTTCCACAAGCTTTTCTATCTGAACATATTCTTCATTTTTTCCCCTATTTTCGATCTTTTCGACCGTCTTCTCGAGTATCTTGATCGATTCATTGCTTGCAATCTGAAACTGTTGATCCAAAACCCTTGGTTGATTTGTTGGTTGGATTCTTGATAGGAAACTCATCTTCGTTATGGTCAGATTCTCATATAGCTTTGAGAATATTTCAGAGGTGTGATTGGAGAGATGCCAACCCTTATCAGCCTCTATCGTGAGTTTTGCCAAACCTTCTATCAGCTTAGTTGCTTTCTCATCGAGTGGGTCTTTCCATTCTGAAGGGTTTTCCGATTTAAGATTCTCAAGAATTCTATTGGTTATGTGTAGATGTAGCATACGTGATTTTCTTTCTACTTTCAAGGATAAGCCGATAGCTTCGATACCTTTTTCGCTTAGTATTCTGAATCCGGTGCATGGCGGATGCAAATATGGATCTCCAGGACTGATCTCTTGCAGATTCATCGTTTTCAAGGGAAAAGCAGGATCATTTTTTGTTATTGCGAGCACCAATTGATCGGGATATTCATCATCAATACTGTATGCAAGATTTGCTTCTTCTCCAAAGGTTTTGAGCACTCCTGCCGCTACTATATATGCTTCAACCGGTTCCATAATGCAGATTAGATCATCACCCCTGTAATTCTTCATATCGAGCCTTCTTTTAGAATCAGCAAGAATCTTTCCGGCAGAAAAGGAATCTTGGGAAGGAATCAATGAAGGATTATCTACCAATCTCCGCTCGTCATTCATGGTATCTGTTCCATTGATTACATTGAGGCTTAGAAGTCCAGTGGGGATTATTCCGCAGTGCCACATCGTCCTCTTTAGAATAGGTTCTGTTTCGACCCGTTTATTTTTCTTGTCATTTTCTGCCAGTTCTTTTATCTTTAATGCGAGATTTTTGAGTTTTTCTTCCTCGTCTTCGAAGGGTCCTTCCGATTTATTGTTATCTGCGAATTCTCTTGCCTTTTGGACATCGTTGTAGGTTTTTCCTTTACCGAAAATGCCTTTCTTATTCCGGTGCTCTACGATGCCCTTGCTAACTTCGATCCTTTTCTTCAATCTGATTGGTTCACTGATCTTTTTCACTGCTACCACCATACCTTTCTGATACTTCTCTGAGCTTCTTTCCAAGGTTTTCTCCTGCTCTCTCAGCCGTTTTGACATTTTTGATATGTTGGTTTATCGTATCAACCTGCAGACCGATTATTTCCGGAAGCTTCTCCAGGTACTCTCTTGATGCACCGATTAAAGAATGGCAGAATCCATGAATTTCGTTTAATGCCCCTTCGAAAGGAAGTCTAATATGTGAGTGTTCATTTCCTAGATCAGGCCACAATTCGAAAGATGCTGCAAAATCCTTCCCTGCCTGTTCTGTTGATGTGATAAAACCATCATCATCAAAGACAGCCGATGCTTTTTCAAGAGGATACGCTCCATCTTTTTCAAATACCAGTGATCCATCATCCGTTATGTCCAGGCCAGTCTTTTCCATCATCCTCTCAGTCATATTGATAATCCGATTATATGCACCATCAGCCAAAAGCCAAGACATTACGGCCTTATCAGAAAGTATCTCGATGGAATCTGTCACAGGGAAATCCCTTGAGAATGGACAGAGAAGTGCAAGAGGCTCACAATCTTCTAAATACACATTCGGATTGATAACAGTGATAAGCGGGTGTTTCTCCACTCCACTTGGCATATCAGGATTTTTCATTCTGGCGATACCTACATACGCAGGATAATTCTCATCACTCATTCTTAGCGATGATATCCCGACTATAACCGGATGAAGTATATTGTTGACGGCAAACACATTTCGTTCCAGTTCATCATGCCTGATTATTCTTCCTTTTTCAGGATCAAGCACATCTCCTGCAAGAAGAGGACCTTCCTTTTTATATGTGATCTGATGGTCAAGGCTTATTGTGTAAACTGGATGCTGATATTTTCTTCCGAATTCCGATTCTATCCATTCCTCTCCAGGCATATCAATGGGCTTTAAGAGATCCACAATCATTTTGAGCCTCTCTGCGAGCCTTTCCTCATCAGAAATACTATTTAGTTCCCTATCTACAAGCTCATTGAATTGCCGTACGTATCCCTGCCTGTCATCGAATGGCCCTTCATCCCTCAATATTTGTTTTGATTCAAGTAGACTCTTGGCATCCTGAATTTGCATCCTAAGCGAGAGCATGCCTGGCATGCCCCCTTCCATTTCCTCTCTTGTCAGGACCGGTCCCTGATGCTCCTTCAATGGGATAATAAATCCTTGATTGGGATTTTTACTTATCGGCGTCCCCAAGCCTATCCGATAACTTTGTTTTGGATCGATTTTTTTCATATGTCTCCTCCCTCTTTAGTGGATCATTTCTTGTAATGGGCACTCTTCCTTATTGTGGAGATGATCGATTACTGAGTTTATCATCTCAAATGCTCCAAGGACTTTTACATAACAAGAGCAGCCGGTCTCCTTTTTGTGTTGCCTTTGGAGCATGAACATGGTATGAATAGATCGCTCATAATATTTGGGCCCTGGTGTTACTATCTCACGGAATTCATATCTTGCTCGGTCACATAATCTGTATATATAGTTTTTGACCTGAAACTCTTTATCCGGTAAGAAATCGAAAATGTCCTTTTGTTTTTTCTCTATCGAATTTATTTTTGAAGGATATTGTCCACAACTCATCATTACCTCGGTGTTCTTATCCACCCCCCAGATATCCCTGGCGATGCTGAGTGTATGCCCGATAGTCGCGGCTGAAAAGACACTTTCCATATGCTTTCCGTCGATATCATCAGAGAATGTTTCTGGGAACTTATTGATCATCCTGATCACACTGTTCAGATAAAGCATCGCAAGAACCGCCGCATCATCAATTATTTCAGTCGCTATATATCTTCTTGGGGGGTTAAGCAGATAATCATCTGTGCAGCCTTCCGAGTCAAAAAGAACCATAGACGGCTCACCCCTCTTACTGTCCAGAGAATGCATGAATGAAAATCTCGCGTTATAGCCCGCCTTTCTTGCAAGGGCTACTGCAAGAACGGAGAATTCTTCATCAGTGATCCCGCCTCCTTTGTTCAGGCGATCTAGTATATTCTCGCTGTGCATTATCTTGAAAGGCTCTGCTTCATGGTTTTTGATGATCGCATTAGGGTAATTGTTTGTGAGAGTTTCAGAGATGGCACTGTGTACGGTATGGCGGTTGTTTACTAGTTCATCAGCCTCAAGAGCAAGCCTTGATAATCTTTCTTTGTTTACTGAGAAAGGATTCCCATAAGGAGCGGTTCTTTTTTCCAGTTTCTTGAATTCACTGAGTTTTTCTACTCTTTTCTCTTTTTTTTGTGATTTTAGTAGGGTGGTTATGACTGCCATAAGAATCATATTGTTTCAAAAAGTATAAAAAAGGATATTTTATAGATTTTTAGCTCTTCTCTCAGTTTGGGATAGAAACTTAACCTCGCCAGTTTCAACCCTGCCCACGCTGATTCTTTGCCTCAAAATCATTTGACAG
>CAYVTJ010000059.1:0-7717 GCA_964454475.1 Microcaldota archaeon
TTTATCACTGATTGAGCAAACGTAATCTTCATTTTAAACTGGCGAGGTTAGGTTGCTGGTCCTAATTATATTTTCATGCTTTGAATGGTGAATAGATTTTTAAACGGCATTTCTGAAAAGGTGATGGATAATATTTTAGTGATTTGGTATGAGGGCGGGTTATGAGGAAAGCACAGAAGAAAAACAGGATGACAAGTGCAAGCCTCCACAAACAGTATGATCCACTTCTGGATTCCATAAAAGAGTTGAATGAAAAAAGACGACTGAGGGAATTTCCCTATCTAATAAGAGATGTCATGGATTGTGAAATGACCTCACAAGACATCTTCGAAGATGAACCCTCAGCTATGAAGCGATGGTTGGCGTTCACTGAAATTACAGAGATTGCTGGGATCGATCCGGCATCTGCTCAGGAAACTATTCCAGCATTGATGATCAACTATGAAAGCTTCGGAATAGTAACCAAATGCCTGGTTGCAGAGACCTTAAGCAGCATACTAACAGGGGATGAAAAACTGGATGATATAAAAAGGCTTTTTGGAAAAAGATTGCTTCTTCTGATACATGACAAAGATAACGAAAACGAGCAGCTTAATCAAAGAGTGAATAACGTACTGGAGAGATTGACACCAACCCTCTTTGGAACTCCTGTGGCTACTCCATCACCAATACCTGGTGAATATGGATATTGCTAGAGAATTATCCTGTCTTTATCACCATCTACAGTGATCAGGTCTCCGTTTGATATCATCCCTGCCAATTCCTTTTCAGGCATATCTACCATAGGTATGTGTGAGATTATTGCGCCCACAGCTATTATCGGTTCAGCATGCTCATTGACTATTGCGGAAGGGGCAACACCATTTTTTCTCAATTGCAAAAGCACGTAAGAGCCGACAGTGCTCCCCCTGCCATTTGGGAATATCATTACAGCGTCTTTTAGGCTACACCCTTCAAGCTCATGGCCCTTCTCAATTACTATCCCTGTCTCAGGATCAACACCACCCAGGAATGAGAAGGGCTCCTTCGATATCAATGCACTGCCGGTTGCCTTCCCTCTCGATATTCCCCTACAACTTATTTCCACTTGATCACCTATATAAAATATCTCTGATATTTCCAAAAACGGTCCTCTGCCCGCACATTGAAGGAAGGTATTTAGCCGCTTTTGCAGAATTAGTGCCTGTAACCGAATATCCCATCCTCTCAAGCGGAGATACCACCATGCAGGTATCAGAGACTATCCTTCCTCCTGCCTTTTCTATCACGCTAGAAAGACCTAAACGATCGGCCTCTTCCTTGGTCTTTTTTGCAGTGCATATCCAGAATTTAACTGTGGGAGTCTTGTCCATCACCAATTCTGAAATCTCCTTTATCTCATCGATCGATGCGTGGGGACAGCCCAATGTCACTAGATCAGGCTTCTCTCCGCTGTCTAATTCAGATATCGCATCCTCAATGCCGGATCTCCCTATCTCTCTGATTTCAGGATCATCGCTGATATTGAGTTCAGGAGTTATTCCTTCGATGAAGAATAGAGGGACAGAACCTGATGCCGCCATGGATGCTCCGAGAACCTTCAATTGCTCTTTGCTGGCCCTGGATATTCCCTTGAAAGCCGGATATTTTCTATTTGAAAGCTTTCCAACCGCATAGCCAAGGGCTGCAAAATCACTGAGGCTATCCAAAGAACAAACCACATTTACCTGTAATTTTGCCTTTCGGTTCTCTTCCTTATGAAGACCATAGTAAGGAGTTACCCCACAGATTGCTGATGCAAGGGCGGATGGCCCGCCTTCTCGGTTGGTTCTTGCACCAAGAATAGAATTGGCATATGAAACTGCACTCGATTCCGCCCAAGCCACATGCTCTCCAAGCCCTGGGATTATTCCGATCAAGTAGGGCGTGCAGGTACAGCTTTTCATTATTCCCATTGAAGAGTAGGCATCCAATACCTCGATCTGTTTCCTGGCGAAATCCGGTGGAACATTCATATCCCTCCATTGTGAGATGTCCATGCCTGCAGGATTGAGGAAAGATGGAATCCCTACTTTCGCACCTTTTGAGACGAGATCTTGAAGGTATTCCAAGCCGGCATCCCCTATCGTCTTATATGAAACCCCTGATATTTGTGCACTCTTGACTGGGATCATCCGCTTTGCCTTATAGATTCTCGCTAAAGCCACAAGTATCTCCATTGACTGCTGTGCCGCTTCGTCCATTTCGCCATCGAACATTTGCTGTTCCTGCTTTGTAAGATCAACCATAATTATCCCAGTCCTGATTTTTTACACTCTCTTGCTATATTTATTATTTTTCCCCATGATATGCCTCTCTCCTTGTCGCATGCCAGAATAACATCAGCTTCCGTCCTGACCACATCTGCTGGAAGTACATGAAACGGAAGTCCCTTGAAGGGATGGTCAACAGGTATGAATAAAAGATTCAGGTCGAGGGCGAGTTGTTCGAAATGTTCCGAGGGAGGACCTTCTTTGTGCCACACCCTGGGCATCTCATCTTCCAGAAGACGTTCATATTCCAGCACAGCACTAGCACGGTAAAAATGTCTTGCGCTCAGAGAGACCAGGTTGTTGCCTGTTAATGCGTGCTGAGGAATGACGACTATGAAATCATTATTATTTTTGTTTATATCTTCCAAAACGCGAACCCCCTTCCCAGTCGAAAAGGCGTCCGCTCCGAAAATGAAAAGCTTCTTCCTGCCCTTAACTATGCCATGACCTGAGAAATCCTTGTTCGATGTAAAATCCATATTATTGCCAGGAGGCGGAAGAGGATTCACAGGCTTGAAATCACCAGCCTGTACTGCAAACCATTTGATACTATCCTGAAAAGATGAAGAGACCAATTCGAGATATAGCGGCATATCTCCATTCTCTTTCTCATAATGACCGATATTCTGGACAATCTCTCCCAGCAACTTGCAGGCTTCCGAGGTCACGTCCTTGTTTATCTGCGGATATGCACTCTTCAGAAGCACCTCAATCACAGACCAATTGCTACCATCAACATTCTCAACACGGACATCTGGCAATACGATTACCTCCGGAGCTGCATTCATGACATCTGGCTGAATCCCGTCTTTCCTCTGTTTTTTGCTTAGAGTAGTCACGCCGTTTTCGCCAATTATCATGGTTCTACCCACCAAAGCACCACTTCCTAAACCATATTCGAAACGAACAAGAGCCTCGCGTTTCCCCTGAACAACAGTCGTCTTGACGACTGCGCTGAGAAAAGGAACCAAAGCCCGCTTCCGATTTCCATGCAACAGAAATTCCCCATCTCTTCCGATAAATTGGGAAAAAAATACGTTTATACCCTTATCTTTGACCCCGAGTTTCCTGCTTATATGGGCAGCGGTCTCATCGAAATAACTCATGACAACCTGGAAAAAGCCCTTGGAAAATATCCTTGCATTCGCAGCATCATCCAAATGAGATCCATACGCATTCGCAAACGGAACCGAATCATAGACTCCCCTTCCGAGCGAATCCCATGAAGTGTCGGAACGTATATACAATGCCCTATGCTCAAAAACCTTCCTCACAAGAGGCCATACCTCCCGAACTGCCCATTCTTCAAAATTCGGGAAAATCGCATCCCTCTTCTTAAAATCGATATCTTTTGCATCCCATCCTTCTCTTAGACCCGAATTCCGTAGAGTATCAAGGATGACATCACTCGTCACAACGAGATTTCTCCTTGGGAACAAAAAACCGCATCTATCTAGAATCTTCCTTTTTTTCAGCAGATTTGCACATTTTTTCCCCAGTCTTCCATCTCCCAGAACCCTAATGGCAGCCACACCATCTTGACTAAGCTCATGCTTTTTTAGTGTAGTTGACATGATTTTCACTATAGGTACTATGTGTAATCAAATATAATATTATGTATTTTATAATAATGATCTGTTGAACCTCCATCCTATGTTCGAAAGAACCAGATTCTGTGCCTAAGCATTTTATGGTGGAAGTCGAATCACTCATGCATGATCAATATTGACCCTTTTCCATTCTGCCTTATCATATCTATCAGGAGGAGCATTGAGTGGTTTGGTTGCGTCGAGACCTATCTTGCTTGTCTGCCTGGTGTTGGCATCCGCACTCGGATCCAATGAGCTCCCCTTCTCATCCTCATATACTACGAGATCGGATTTCGCCTGAAATCGTGTCGCTACGGCCCACTCCACTTCCTGTGGATTGTCAACATCCACATCGTCGTCAACGATCACAACATGCTTGAGTGATTTGTGTCCTTTGAATGCTGCATCGATAGCATCCTTTCCATCACCATCTGAGTGCTTTTTTATCGAGACGATGGCATGCAACCACGAACATCCTCCAGGTGTGAGATTCACCCCCTTACATCCAACCGCTTTCTCAACCTCAGAGAATATAGTCGGTTCCCTCGGCATTCCCATGAGAACCTTGTGCTCTAGACCACCAGGTAAAAGAGCGTGCCAAACAGGATCCTTTCTGTGATGCATCCCCTCAAACCTAACCACTCTCTGCTTTCTTATGGCATCATAAGTCCCGGTAAGATCAACAAAAGGACCTTCATCATGCATCTCAGAAGTTATCTTAGCCTTGAAGGCGAACTCTACATCAGAAGGAACCTCGATGTTATTAGACAATTTGACGGTCTTAAATGGTGAGAGGGCATTAGCATATTCAAGTTCATTCTGCCCTTTTTTGGAAGATATTGCTGCTGCAAGAAGGACATTTATAGGTGAACCTACTATAACCGCGATATCCAGCTCCCCGCCTGCCCGTTCCAAAAAAAGATCCAGGTGTCTTGGCAGTATGCGGATTGCTGCTTCTTTCTTCCCGATTACCATCATCCTATGAAAGGATATGTTCGTCCCCAATTCAGGATCATTCGCAACAACGATACCAGAAGATATATACGGACCTCCATCCATCTCAGCATGGAAGGGGATGGGTAGCTTTTCTAGATCAACAGGTGATTTCATTTCAAGAACAGGTCCTGAATCAACCGACTCGGGCTTAACAGGGTTCTGGGTAGCATCAATCAACGCTGGGATTAATCCTTTCTGTGTCAACCCCAAGCTCTTTGCCACCAGTTCTCTGGTTGAGTAAAGATTTCCGGCTACCGGAATTTCGGACTCTACAACATCATCGAAGAGTATTGGTTCTCCATCGTATCTATGCAAAACTCCTGCTAAATCAAGGTTTTTGGAGATACTCTGTCCGATATGTTTCAATCTCCCTTCCCTCCCCATCTTGTTTAGGAATTCCCTGAAAGATATCATTCTCCCCACCTTACAGAAAGATCATGATCCAAACCAATCTGATCCATTATTCTTGCAACTATGAAATCTATGAGATCATCCACACTTGCGGGCTTGCCATAGAATCCTGGGGACGCAGGCATAATAATTCCGCCTGATAGTGTCACCTTTTCCATGTTCCTTATCGTGGTCAGTGAATACGGAGTATCCCTGATACACAATATTAGTTTTTTCCTTTCCTTGAAGGCAACCTCTGAAGCTCTGGTTATCAGATTATCACCTATTCCATTCGCGATCTCGCCAAGGGTTTTCAAAGAGCAGGGGACTATGATAACAGCATCAGGAGGGTTCGAACCAGAAGCATAGGGACAATTGAAATCGAATGTATCATAATCGATCTTGATAGCGTCCAAACCTTCGACATCTGCCACCTTGGGGACGCCAGAACTGGCAACAACAGTAATAGCAACACCTTTATTATCACTGAGCACTTCAATAAGACGCCGAGCATATTCTAGCCCGGATGCCCCTGTGATGCCAACGAGGACACGCATGGCTTGCTATTGCATTCTTCTGTTTAAAAATCAATCGAAAGTATTCATTAATCAGGATTGGAAAAATTGAAATATGCCCAGGACAAAGGCCTATCGCCTCGCTTCTGCCTGAATTTCTCCGAGATATTCAAAAGAGAATCACTTTCGCGGTATCTGAACTCCTTTCCGCCTTGATAGAATCTAGACACTATCCTGTCATAAAGACCTTCATTCGGAGGACCGACTTTTAAGTCAATGACATGATCGATCCCTTCTATGGTCAAACCGTTTGAGAAAATCTCAAGCAGACCTGCGACCTCTGTCAGAGGATATTGCTTCATGCGTTCATAATCAACCTTGAATTGTTCCTGTCCTACCAAACGCTTATGATTCTCCAAGCGCGATGCCATATTTTTTATCAAACAATTATCAATGTCCTTTTCGAATAATTCGTTTCTCTCAGGTATTGCAGACATTAGAAGCTCATACCATCTGGCACTATTTATGTCAGTGCGCAGAAGAACATACATACGGTCCTTTGAACCATATTTCGAGATTACATCCATGAGTTCGTCGTTCTTCCTGTGACTTATTCTTTTAACTTCCCTTGCAAGCTCTCCATTTCTGAGTGTACATCCACCCAAACCAAAAACCCCTGCATTGAATTTGAGTTCTGCATCTCCTATTATGAAAAATGAATTCTGTATATTTTCAGCCATCCACTCTATATAATAAGGCAAGAAATCAGGACCATATTTCGTATTATCTGATTCTAATCCAACACCCATTACTCCATTGGGACGATCAGATTGCTCAAGATTAAAAAGTCCTTCCTTCTTGTGGATGGTCTTCAATGGACCTTTAAGGCTGATCACGGGCTGGATGGTTTCCACTAAGGAAGTATTATGAAACCGTTTATTCTCACTCAGATCAGACCTGCGGGTGGCCTGCTTTCCAAACCTTTTACTGATCATCTCACCAACCATGCATACCATAAAGTCCATGTGATTTAAATTTTACTAATCGCAAATTTTAATAACATATAGTTCTAGTCACGTATATTTATTTATTACAACCGTTTATAAAACTAACGGTTTTTCTTATACTTTTTTTGAATGCTACTACATACAGTCGGATTCCCACAGCCAGGTCCATTTCCTGACTCGTTTTCATGAGCCTGCTGACATGTCCTTTCAGCAGCTTTGTGCGCAAGATATTAGTAGCTAGTGCCGATTCAAGCTGTCGACATCTTATTCTAATGCCTAATTAAATATATTATAATTCTAGTCTATTTGTGAAGAATTTTATAGATAAATTTATAAATCCCCTAATGCCTAACTATTTACATGGCCTTTATTCGGAGCAAGAAGATTAAAGGAAAACAATACTACTACATTGTTGAGAGCTACTGGAAAAACGGGAGGTCTCAGCAACGTGTTCTTATGTATCTGGGTACTGCCGATGCATTACTTAGGCATTTGAAAAAAGGTGAATAGAATGTGTCTGTATGCAAGAGATCTGAGGGCGGATGAAGGAAATAGAATACAATGGATTCTGAGGCATGGAAAAAATGCCATTTATGTAAGGAGATGCCAGGTTATTCTGGCATCAGCACAAGGAATGAAAGTTCCTGAGGTTGCTGAAGCATATTACCTAAGTGAAGATCATGTGAGAGGGCTGATTCGTCAATTCAACGAGGTGGGGTTTGGATCACTGAAACCCAAGAAGCCAGGGGGAAAGGAACCAACATTCACTCAAGAGCAACAAGCAGAGATTAGTGAATTAGCACTGATGCCACCTAAATTACTTGGTTTGCCCTTCACACAATGGTCTCTTCATAAGCTCAAGGATGAGGCAATTAAGCGGAAGATAGTGATGTATACCAGCCATGAGAAAATAAGAGATGTATTGAAAA
>CAYVTJ010000060.1:0-7681 GCA_964454475.1 Microcaldota archaeon
CAGCAGAATAGTTTGCAATAATCTCCATTTTGGACCATCCTTTTGGATAAATCACTGAAACTGTCAAATTATTCAGATATTTTTTGAGGACTTTCATTTTAGCCCAAAAAGACAAAACAGACAACCTTCCTTATTTTAATCTGGCGAAGTCAAGTCTATAGAGAAGTAGTGCATTATCCCATACAGCTATCTTCTGAGCGTCTTAACTACGCCCTTGAATGCATTGAGATCAGATTTATTAACATTGGATGCCCACCTCATGAATCTTGAAAATGCAGTTGTTAGATGTGTTCCTCAAGTCTTTTTGTACAGAAACTGTGCTTATCAAGGAAATCCAGATTTTCTATCCCTCTGTGAGCACAATTACTTTTTATCTTTACCCGGGGGAAGATAAGGGTGCACTTTCTCCTAAAATCAAGATCCCTTGCCCCTCTTTTGTACAGGGATTCAATCTGTTGCCTCTGTCTTTCACATCTTGGACAGGTTCCAGTTTTACCGGTTCTTTTCAGAACAACCATAACTTCACGTGGCAAATTGTTGAAGCTTGCCAGCACAACGCCTTTAAAGCAAAATTGTTCCTTAACAAATTGGTAAGGTTTGGTGAAGTCCATATTCGGTTTATACCGAACAGGAATTTACCATTTTTCTATCCCAAACTGGGAGAAGAGCCATAAAGTTAGGTTAGAGTGGTTCGCTCAAATTACAAAAAAAAGCTTTGAGAATCTCAGTATCTACGCCTTCTTCTATCAGGAGATCCGCCTTTCTGATAGGGGGGTTTCGTAAATATATAATATTTCTCATCCCCTTTTAGCTCGCTCATAATCCTCTGCACAAAGATAGCAACAGGATCCGATAGGCTGGGGACCCTCTGTTTGATATCCTCAAAAGATTCGAAAGGCTTCTTCCCCCTCTCATTGAGAAGGCTCTCTATGGTCTTCTTCCCAATCCCCGGCAACAGATCAAGAGTATGGATACGCATCGACATTGGTCTGGCATTGTTGATAAACTTAACGAAATCCTTTTCCTTACCCTCAATAGCCTTCCTGAGCATATTTGGGAGGAAATCTTTTGCGCCTGTCGTCAACTGGTCGAACGATATTCTGCCTTTGATATGCTCTATCTCTTCTCTTCCTTCCTTTCCTACATAGACTTTCTTACTGAGAACAATTGAGGCATCTGGATTTATTGAAGCTTCCAAGAGTGTATAGAATTGGGTCCCCAAAAGCTGGACTATGGGCTCTCGTTTTATTGCTGCCGCATGTCCAAGAGGCAGATATTCGATTACCCACGCATAGTCTTCCATAGATTTCCCCCTTTCTTACTTGAAAAGCTTGATAATCTCTTCAATAGCAGAATCATCAAGCTCTATACGATCTTTAAGCAGGATAGCTTTAAGAGTTGATGCCTCGGATGGCATTACATCAGTGATCTTGATAATCGTCTCTTCATTGAGGGAATCGAATTCAAAGAGTTTTTTCCTGATGTTTTCCAGCTTCGCAGGTGTAAGAGTACACAGGTTCCTGGCATGCTCTAATGCTTGCGCCTGTTCATAACCAAGCTCTCCTTCTTTTTCACGACCTGATAATTCTTTCTTGATAAACAACATCGAAACAGGTTCAGACTCTTGAATATCCATAATGAACACCTCAAGCGAGCTTAAGATGAATAGAACTGGCAATCAATTCTTTGGTGGATTTGCCGTCCTTCACCTCTACAACATATGCATTGCCCTGCTTACGGACAACACAGCCATGTCTCCCGGAATACCTCAGATGGGGTCTCCCCCTTTCCCGGGCCTTCAACGCCAGAATGACTTTCGATCCGATATCAAAGGTCCTGACCTGATCAGCAACCGTTATTTTTGTCTTGCCACGTAGCTTCTTCGTATTGCTACTAAGCGTACCTCTAGATCTCTGCACCATATATATCACACAAATAAGCACAAGCCTTATGTTAAGTTTTTAAAAGGGAAAGAGTTTTTAAATGAATTGCTCCAGTTATAAGCATTTGCTTCTGGAGTAATAAAGGTGATTTTTTGCCCAAGAAACCTGAATTCGTAATAACCAACATGGTCGCCTCGGCTTCCCTGGGGCTGGAATTAGATCTTTTCTCACTAGCACAAAAGATCAAAGAGATAGAGTATGAACCAGAGCAGTTCCCTGGTGCAATCCTCAAATTCAAGGAACCCTATAAAGCATCTCTGCTTCTATTCAAAAACGGAAAGGTCGTTTGCGTAGGTTGTAAGAAGAGAGCATATATAGAAAAAACCATTGATAATACCATCAAGCTTCTCAAACCTTACGCAAAAAAGATAACAAGGACCAAGAAACCAAAGATCGACATCACGAACATAGTTGCATCAGCTAGTCTGGGCATAGAGGTCGACTTGTATAAACTGGCATATGAGGTGAAAGATGTAGAGTATGAACCAGAGCAGTTCCCTGGTGCAATCCTCAAATTCAAAGAGCCTAAGGCCTCGTTGCTCCTCTTTAAGAATGGAAAGGTCATATGCGCGGGAGCCAAAAACGAGAGCGAGATACGAACCGTACTTTTGAAAGCAAAGAAACTCCTTAAGGAATATGCCGACAAAAGGAAGAAGTAAAAGGTTTTTATAGACCTGGCCAGGAATAGATAATCAGGTGAAAACAAAGTGAAACCCATCCTGGTTGTTCTTGGTGTGATGCTCATTCTTCTTCATGGATGCACGGATGCCCATTTTGGATTGACATTCCCTGATGATTGCGAGCATATGGGTGATTCAGAGAAAGTGGGTTGTTATCATCAGGCAGCCGTCACAACAGCACATGTTAGTCATGATTCCGATGCTTCTGCCAGACTGTGCCATGATATCATGAATGAAGTTGGTTACAGGAACAGGAATAATGACATAGGAAGAAGAGCGGAGATCGAAAAGAATTCATGTTTGTATGATATTGTCAGTATAACCTCCAGATATGATGAAAATGCGCATGTACATTGTAGAAGAATAGGGAACAGCATCGCGAGTAGCTTCTTCTCAGGCTCTGACATCACCCAGGACATGTGCATGGAATCATATGACAAGAAAAGAAGGCTACGTGATACATTGGACGGAGAAGGGCTCTGCATGATGACCTTCGGAATAATTCTCCTTCTTGCCATGGTCTTCTCCAGGAACAGAAAAGAAAATAGGAATATTTGATCATTCAAGATCCTTGAAAGCCTTCGATAGATCGACCTTTGCATCATGTTCTACAATGGGTTTGTCCTCTATCTGCGGAAGTTGTGACTCATATGTCGGTTTCTTCACCCGATAGAAAAGACCGATCGGGACCTTTTCATAGTCGGACTTCGAATCCTCGAAAGCCTTCTTCATCGCAGCATCTTTATCAGAAGGATCATGGTCTGTCTCCTCGAGTTTATAGATTCTTTCATTGAACCATTGATAGGTGTTCAGCTTGTTGAAGGTAACGCAAGGCTGGAAAACATCCACCAGTCCAAAACCCCTATGTGCAATCGCATTCTTTATGAGAATACGAAGATGGGCAGGGTCGCCGGCAAAACCCCTTGCCACATAGGTCGCCCCCCCGTTTATAGCTGTTGATATGGGATTGAAAGGCTCTTCGATGACTCCATATGGAGTAGTCTTGCTTTTCATCCCTTTCAAACTGGTAGGCGATGCCTGACCGGTTGTCAGACCATATATCTGGTTATTATGGACTATATATGTGAGATCATAATTCCTTCTCATTATATGAATATAATGCTGTACCCCGATCCCATAACCATCTCCATCACCCCCGACAGCTATAACATGAAGCCGGTCATTGGCAAGCTTCACTGCAGATGCAACAGGAAGTGTTCTTCCATGTATAGATTCGAAACCATATGTATTCACATAATGGGGGAGTTTACTGGAACATCCAATGCCTGAGGTGATCACAGTTTCATGCGGCTCAAGGCCCAAATCCACCATCGCTCCTTTAAGAGCAGTGATCAATCCATAATTTCCACATCCAGGACACCACTGGATCTTCTCCTTAACATCATAATCCTGTATCATTACCATATCATCACCTAAAGCCCATGCCTCTGTGGGTTGTAATATTCAAGATCCTCTTTCTCACATATCCGCATCTCCCTCTTGCCTCTGAATTCATTCGAAGCCAGTTTGCTCACTTCTTCTGCTATCTGTTCAGGAAAGAATTGCCTCCCATCATATTTGAGCAAAAGGAAATCCGGCTCGATATCGCAATATTCCTTCAATATACCTGCAAACTGACCCGTCGAGTTATTCTCAAGAAGGATCGTCCTTGGAGACTGTGAAAGAGCTTTCTCAACTTTTGAACTGTTCAGAGGAAAGACGCATGGAAAATGAACCAGGTTTGCTTTTATCCCTCTCTTTTCAAGCAAATTCAAGGAATCCATTGCAGGGAGTTTCTGTGAACCCCAGCAAATAAGAGTTAGTTCAGGATCATATGATCCGTAGACATTAGGTCCGGGAATTTCTTTCAGGAGCCCTTCAATCTTCGATGCTCTTTTGTTGACCTGCTTTGTTCTCATTATGAAACTCTCGCTGCTGAATCCTGTCTCATCATGCACATAGGACGTTCCTACATGCATACCGTTGGGAGTTCCCGGAAGCGCTCTGGGGGAAATTCCATCCTTGGTCAGCTCATAACGCTTAAATCTTTCACGCTGCTCTAAGGTCGGAGGTTCCTCGACTATCTTCCCTCTTTCTATCTTTACCCGGTTCTGATCATAGCGATCGGTTGAGAACGAAGATTCTGACAGGAATTTATCGGAGATGATTATCACTGGAAGCTGATACTTCTCAGCGAGATTGAATGCTTCAGCAGACAGATAGAACGATTCATCAATATCGCCGGGAGAGAGTATCACCCTTGGGAATTCGCCCTGTGATGCATGAAGGGCAAATCTCAAATCTCCTTGTTCTGTCCAGGTTGGCATGCCTGTACTCGGACCCACCCTTTGTACAAGTACGGCGACTATAGGAGTCTCTGAAAGAGCCGCCATGCCCAGGGCCTCGGTCATCAACGAGAATCCGCCTCCCGAAGTGCCGGTCATGGATCGCACGCCTGCAAAAGATGCTCCAACAGTGTAATTCATGGCCGCTATTTCATCTTCGGTCTGCTTTACCATGATTCCGAATTCACGCTCTTTTGCGAAGAGATAATGAAGGATATTGGATGCAGGTGTCATCGGGTATGCTGAATAGAATTTCATCCCCCCTGCAACTGCACCAAGAGCGATCGCCTCGTTTCCAGAGAGGAACATCTTCGGTTTTTCCGAAACCGGTTCGATCTTCATTCTGAAATCATGGTTGTTCTCTTCTGCATAATCATAACCTGCTTTTGCTACATCCAGGTTCTTCTTGACCACATCTTCACCTTTTCTGGAGAACTCATCCGAGATTACGGATGAGATGATTTCGAATGGATAATCAACCATAGCAAGAGCGCAACTCATGGCAACCGTATTCTGCATCTTGGGGCTTCCTCCGTTTTCCTCAAGAATCTTTTTGAGAGGCAAAGCAAGAGTCTTTACACCCTCAGGTATCTCGAATGAATCCAGATCTATCGAATCATCATAAAGGATCATACCGCCTTCCTTCAGAAAATCCTTATGATAAAAAACAGCATCAGAATTGAGTGCGATAACCAGGTCACAGTCCTTTTGTGGTGATTTAAAGGACTCATCGCTTACAAGCACCTCATAGACATTGTGGCCGCCCCTTACTAAAGAGGGATATTCAGCATAACCAACAACATTAAAACCCCCTCTGCTAAAGCATCTGGCCATCATCTCCCCAGTTACCTTTACCCCGGCTCCTGCCTGTGCACCTATCTTGCAGTTGAAAATCATAGAACAACACCTTCAAAGTTCAAGGTGAACTTTTCTTTGCCATACTTTATAAAGATTGTCAGGACCATCATCGTCTATCGTCCTAGAATCCGTGAAATGCAGGGGGAAAACTTGAAGAATCCCTACTTCTGGATTTCTTAAGGCAATTTCCTATGTCAGTGCATTTAAATCTTGATTATGAAACCAGAATATGGCTTTAAAGCGGCAATTAGGGCTCCTTTCCATAACGCTCTATGGGATCGGCATAATCCTGGGAGCAGGTATCTATGCATTGATAGGGGTAGGTGCAGGACTGGCAGGGAATATGCTATGGCTCGCTTTCATCGCTTCTGCAATAATCGCAATATTCACAGGGCTCAGCTATGCGGAATTATCAAGCATGTTCCCGAAGGCCGCGGCAGAATACAATTACACTAAAAGAGCCTTCGGATTCGAAGCATTCTCGTTTATGATTGGGTGGATCCTCGTAGTGGGCACTATAATCGCCGCTTCAACAGTCTCTTTGGGATTTGCAGGATACTTTACCAGTCTATTCGGAGGGGATAGACTGCTCACAGCCGTTGCATTGATCGCAGTGATGGGCATCCTAAATTACATAGGCATAAGTACGTCCGCGAGATTCAACAATTTCGCAGCATTAATAGAGACAGCAGGTCTGCTTCTTATCGTGGCGATCTGGATTCTATTTCCTCCAGAAGCGGAAAGTGATCTTCTCCTTCTGCCTGCAGAGGGGTGGACTGGAGTGGTGGGGGCGATAGGTGTAGTATTCTTCGCATATATTGGCTTCGAGAACATAGCAAATCTCGCAGAAGAAGTGAAGGATAGCAAAAAGAATATCCCGCTTGCGCTCATAATCTCCCTCATCATCTCAACTGTGCTCTATGCACTCGTTTCTGTAGCTGCAGTGTCGGAGGTTGGCGCACAGACATTGGCCGAATCCAATGCCCCACTTACTGAGGTAGTGACAAGGGGATTGGGAAGCTATGCTTCCATTCTCTCTATAATAGCCCTCTTCGCAACTGGAAATACGGTCCTGATATTCCTCATAGCTGCATCAAGGATACTCTATGGCATGGCAAGAAGTGGTTCGCTGCCAAGCAAGCTCTCGAAGACCGATTCGCATGGAACACCGAAATATTCAATCCTGCTCACAGCCATCTGTGCTTCGGCCATAGCACTCTCGGGAAATATAAGGATCATAGCCCAACTCACAGACCTCGGGGTATTCATAGCATATGTGGCAGTCAACGCCGCACTTATTAGTTTAGCGAACAAAAAACTGGAAAGGAAATTCACCAGCCCCCGTATCGCCGGAGTGCCGGTGCTTGCCTGGTTTGGCATAACCTCATCATCATTCATGCTACTGAGCTTCGGTCCTGAGCTATGGCTAATGGAGATTGGAGTGATTCTGCTTGGATTAATCCTTTTCCTAGCGGCGAAGAAGACTGATATTTAGTTACTACTTAACCTCGCCAGTTTCAACCCTGCTCACGCTGATTCTTTGCCTCAAAACCATTTGACAGTTTGGCCTCAAATCCGGATTTGCAGGTCAATTTGACCATATTTCTTGAGAAAATCACCAAAAAGAGCCCTCATTTCAGCAGAATAGTTTGCAATAATCTCCATTTTGGACCATCCTTTTGGATAAATCACTGAAACTGTCAAATTATTCAGATATTTTTTGAGGACTTTCATTTTAGCCCAAAAAGACAAAATAGACAACCTTCTTTATTCTAATCTGGCGAAGTCAAGTTAATTGATAACTTAACCTCGCCAGTTTCAACCCTGCTCACGCTGATTCTTTGCCTCAAAACCA
>CAYVTJ010000061.1:0-7554 GCA_964454475.1 Microcaldota archaeon
AGGTGGAACTATGAAACAAAATCAACGAGAGGAAGTTAAATCAGGATACCACACTGTTTTTGCCATACGAAACTATTATTTGCATCGGTGTCAAAAAGACACAAAATGCTCAAATTTCTGGTATGGAATTGTACTAATAACTAAGTGCCAATTGCCGGAAGAAGACCTTGAATCTAGTAGACTTATAATTCATACTTCTTTTCTTTTTCAACAATCAAAACATTATCATGAAACTCCTTGAAATCTTCAGGAACATGAGTATGTATTGGTATTAGAAGTTTAGGATTAATTGTTTTTACAGTCTTAATCAGGTCTTTCTTACATACGTGACCTGAACAGTGTGCCATGTGAAATTTAATTCCAAAATGCAAAAGCCAGTTCTCTAAAACTCTCAACTCATCTTCGTTGTCTTCTCCTTCTAAGAAATGTTCTGATGACGAATAAATAAAATCGGCATCTGTAGGCTGTAAATAAATCAATTCCATAAGTTTGTTGAATCCTGAATGAACAACGTATTTTTTCTGATTTTTGTTTATCTCATCAAAAGTTATTTTGTTGTTAAAAAAATCTCTTTCAAATGGCCTATAATCTTTTTCACAGAAGGTCCTGCTTTTTGAAAGTTTGTAATAAACTCTAATGTTTTCGTCAGTCCTAACATCTGGGAGGTCTGAAATTTTCTCCCTTAAATTCTCAATAATATACGCCAATCTAGTGTCAATAACCAATATTCGCTTATTCTTGACAGTTGCCCTGTAAAAACTCATGAATCTATCAACATTTGTCATTGCAAAATAAACAAAGACAAGTCCATCTGAATTCTTGATTATTGAGCCTGTCTTCTCTTCAACTTCTATTTCTGTGAAGTTCTTTTCTGAGTCGCTTTCCAGTCTTGTTCCTTCACAAAGCATTGCATATGGTTTGCATTCAGAAGCCCTTTTTATGAAATCTTTAGTTAAGACAGATTTTGGTCCATGTAATCTAAAATCTCCCTTCTTCGAACTGTTTTTGAAGTTGGGGCAATAATGAGAATATCTCTTTGTGGTTTGTGTATCCCTGGCAAATCCTATCCTGATGATATTCAGATAATTGATACTGGATGAGGAGGTCATCGATGTATTCTGCGTATGTATGTTTTGTCATACTAGGATTGAACTGGTTTGAAACCATGATCCCCTTTTCATTCAAATCAGTAACTAGCATCTCAACAAATTGCTTTTTTTCCTTTACTCTATTCTCTTTGGAATCAAAAAGTGCCTTTGATATCTCGCGGCATAAGCTAATTCCAAAATCCGATTTTTTCGGGTCTTTAAGCCATTCTTTTAAACATCCAAACAATGGCAAATAGTTTTTCTCACAAATTTTTGACAAGAAATACATAGCTTCTACTGTGTATGCTGGACGATCTGATTCTTCGAAAGCAGAAAAGATTTTTGTAATCTCAGTTTCATCTACCGGGCCCAGTTCACTGCACAAATAACTTTCATGATAATCAAGCTGATCGAATTTATTTAGTAAGGTAAAAAGCAGTTCAAATCCTTTTTGTCTGTCTTCTTTAGATATTTCTATGATGTTGTGAGCCAGGGATACTGGCTGAATGAAACTTATGTCTCCTCTTTCTATGATTGCCTTAACAATGGCATATTTTACATTCAAAGATGGTGCGCTATGAGTTGCACCCTCTGCATAATCACAAAATTCATTAGATCTGTTAATCTCTTCAATCAATTTTTCAACCGGCGTGAAAGTCTTTAGAAGTTCTATCTGCCCCTCGCTCAATGCCATGCACTCACCCATTCCGAATATGATATATGTTCAGTCAGTTTTTTGAGCACTATCTTTTTTGCTTTCTTTCAAAATTTGACTTAATTTTACTGCCCATGCAGGCAGATTCCTCTCAAGCCCTTCTTTTTCAGAATCTTCCATAAGATGAATCTGACCTTTTTGCTACTTATTGACTAATGTAAGAATTGACACTGTAATGTAAAAGGTTCGAATCCCTAATCTGATCATTTCCCTTCAGGATTGCAGGAGCGGCTTCTACCTTTTTTGCACATTTCACAGATTCCATACACATCCAGTTGCAAGTGGCAGATCTCTCCCCTGACAGATTTCTTTATACCTCCTATCTCACCAATATTGAAATGTGTGGTTGTGCCACAATCTGTACAAATGAAATGGGCATGATTTCTTTTCTCTATCGAGTATATTTTCTTTCCTTCGCACCTGTATGAATGCAATTGCGCATTATCACTTTTGTCTTTAAGGAAACGATATACGGTAGCTATCCCAATCGATGAATCCTTCTCAATAACACTCGAATGAAGATCCTCTGCAGTGAAAAACGCTCCTACATCACTCAATGCAGATTCAATAATTTCTTTCTGTCTCGTTTTTCTTGATTTTCGGGTCATATTTATCCTTATTGATAATGATAATCAGTAATATTTAACTATTCCGAATTCGTTTGTTTACACCTAAACTAACATTAGAGGGATAATTATGGGTGACGATTGTTGTAGTAGTAAAGGTAAGAATCAAGCTTTAATCAAAGCACCAGATGCAGCTAAGGAATTCGGAAAAAAACGAAAAAGTGGATGTAATGATGCAAACTGTGAATGCCATATTGCATCCCCTACAATTAGAGCCAGGGAAATAATTGCAGAACTTGAAGCAGCGATACACCTGGAAACACGTCCAGGAATTGGGCATATCCATGCAATTTTAGGAGAAAAGGAAAAAGCAAGAGCGATTCAGCTACGCGCAGAGTTTCTTGGACTTCTTCCAGAAATTCCAGAACAGGACAAACAGACACATATCAAATCTGCTCTTGAAACTGCATGTGGGTCAGTTGCTTCCTTCTTAAGTACTGGGAAGTTGCCTGATTCAAAATTCGACAGTTTCTACCACGCGTTAATAGAACTAAATTCTCACTTTCATGAAGATGGGCCAGACCATATCCACCGTACACCGCACGAGAGCGAACTAGACAAACTGCGTTCACTGCGTGCAAAATGCATGGAACTTCTTCCAAACCTAAGAGAAGATGCAAGAATGAGGCCTACTCTAGAGATCTGCTGCAAGCCAACCTTGGATTTCCTTCAGACAGGAAATCTATGATGTGATGGTAAATGGCCGGTACTCGACAACTCGCAAAACAAGATGCCGGAAAGGCCCAACTTGGTCAGCAGTCTAATGATAAAAAACCTGCTGTAATCAACAAATCTCCATCAAATGAGCCAACAATTCTAAGTCCACAGAGTGCTCATGGAGCAGGCTGCTCGTGCCCAGCATGCTCTCAAAAGTCAAATTCAATAGATTCACTATTAAGCACTCTCCCTAAAGCTGAGACTACCTTGAAAAGTGCCGGGCATGATCCAGGTTGCCAGTGTGAGGCTTGCTCCGGGAAATCAAATACGATCGATAATCTTCTAGAAACCCCAAAAGCACCTGAACTTGAAGTTAGTATGGCAGGTCATGATCCAGGCTGTCAATGTGAAGCTTGTTCGGGGAAGAGCAATGCTATTAACGCAATACTGGAGACACCGAAAAAAGCCGAGTCTGAAACGATTATCACGGGACACGAAGCTGGATGTCAATGCGATGCCTGCTCTGGAAAGGGCAATACAATAAATGAGCTATTGTCTGCTGAGAATCTTGGCCCGGATGAATCCACTTTGGGTAAGGAACAGAGTAACGCTCAAACTGTTAATTCTGCTCACGAGGCAGGTTGTCAGTGCGAAGCTTGTTCAGGAAAAGCAACTACCATAGACGACCTTCTGACAACTTCAGCTCCTCTTGAATCTTCAATTCAAATGACTGGGCATGATCCAGGCTGCCAGTGTGAAGCATGCTCAAGTAAAAGCAATTCAATCAATGAACTGCTTAACATTCCAGTAAAAGTAGAAACGAATGTAAGCCGCGATTCTTCCATTGAACAGAATGAATTGAGCATTGTTCAGAACCCAGTAACTCAAAAGAATGAGCACGACATGCAGATATCTCATCCACAACTAAATGACACCTACTCTGGCGATAATCGAAATGAAGTTATGAGGAATTCGATGGTAGGTCCTGGAGTAACGCAACCACCAATCCCAAATTTCCTTTTTTCTGCTCGTTCGGACGAAACTCAAACTGTCAAATATAGTAAACAAGAACAAAGTCCTAAGACGTTCACTCAGATTAAGAAGAGCCATCAAGCTCCAAGGAATAGATCTGATGTTGAGCAAAAAAAGCAGTATGTAATTGGGCAATACACTTATTTGGACATATTGACAACGCAGTGGTTAAGAAAACTTTATGGCCACATGATCGGACTTCTACCTGAAGAAGAAACAAAACCAGGTGTGGACAAAACCCCAGAATCGAAACAAAAAAAGCAAGTAGATGATTCGAAACAGAATGAGCAAGTCAATACGGGTATAAAAGAAAATGATGAATCGAAAACAGATGAAATGGCGGAAAGTGAGGAGTCAGAAGAAATAAAAACAGAGGTTCACGAACCTGAAAACCTTGATCAGAAAAATCTGGAAGAAGATGAATCTGCTATTCAGAAAAAAGATGGCCATGAAAGTAAAGATGGTGAGAGAGTATCAGAAGAAGAGATGGCCGCGAAGACTGAAATCAAATCGCTATCAATACGAATAAACACCGGAAAACAAAAAATCACAACGATAAAAGATGAGATAAAGAAAATAGACGAGCAAATTGCCAAGCTTAATGAACAGAAGAAACTTGAAAAAGACAAAACCAAAAAAGAAGAGATTCAAAAGAGCATAGAGAAATTAGAAACAAAGAAATCTACTTTGGAAACCAAACTGAAAAGCGTTGAAAAGACATTGATGAAACTTCAGAAACTGCATCTTCAAAAAGTTGTTCAAAACAAGCTAAGCAAAACAAAGAAGATAAGAGATATCTTCAATAATCTCAAAAAAGGGAAACATATTTCTCCAGAAAAGCTGAAGGAATTGACTAAGAGAGAAGTAAAATCATTGAAGAGATTGCTACTCGATAAAAAAGTTATGTTGTGGCTTCTTCTTGGAAAGAAGCGAAAGGCAAAGGCCAGTGTTATGGGTCAGATAAAAAGATTATTGTCGCGCATAAGAAAATCAATGGGTGAGTAAGATATTACCTCTAAGTGGCTGGGTTTATAAGCTCTGTCCTACATCAGAACAACGTCGGAACTCGGGATTTCGAGAATCTTCATTATTTGAACTTCGGTTGGTCTTCTTTCTCATCGCAAAATACGAAAAGACAATAGTTTTATATTGTTAAGTATTATTAACTATTATTAGGTATTATTAAGTTGGTAATCTTCTATGGATTTTATTGAGAGCCAGGGCCTTGAACTTAAACGCAAAGTCCAGAATTTTAGAGAAGTAAGTAAAGCTGTATGTGCATTTGCTAATTCCTTTGGCGGCAAAATTGTTATCGGAGTTGCTGACGATGGCAAGGTTCTCGGTCTCCTGGAAAAAGAGCTGGATACCCTCCAACAGAGGATAGGTGGTGCAATACAACTGATTTCACCTGTTCCTCTCCATAAAATACTTGTGGAGGATAAAGAAGGGAAGAAGATAATCACTGTGGAGGTTTATCAGATAGAACAGGGGACATTTTGCACTTTCGGTGGAATTGTTTACTATCGTTCTGGAAGTAAAAATATGAAACTGGAGGGGAGAACACTCCAAGACTATCTTGTTAAACGTAACATTCTCTCTTTCGATGAACAGATATCTAGAGCGAAAATTTGGTAGTGTCCTACAAAAGATAACTTAATTAACCCAGTTCACTTATATACCTTAGGTGAATCAAATGGCAAGACCAAGAAGCAAAATAAAAGTCGTTTGTCAAAATTCTTTTTGTAGTTTTTACAAAAAACAAAAGGGAAAAGATATTATCAAAAAAGGTAAAAACAGAGCTGGACATAAACAGTATTACTGTTTTAATTGCAAAAGTTATTTTGTTGAAACAAAAGGAACTCCTCTTTATCAAAGGAAATTAAGTGAAAGAAAGATAAAAGAATTATGTAAAGAGTTTGTTGAAAGGAAAGGAATACGTGCTGTTGAAAGAACAACCGGGATTCACAGAGATACAGTTGGAAGTTTTCTTTCTGCTCTTGCAGAACATGCTATTAGCATCTCAAATTATCTTATAAAGGACTTGGGTCTATCTGCATATGAAGTGGATGAGTTCTGGTCATTTGTAAAAAAAAGCAAAAGAAAATTAAGTCCAATAGCAAAGAGGAAACTACGTCAGGTGACCGCTGGGGATATGTCTGTATAAAAAGAGGTTCAATGTTTTTTACTTCATTTGTATTGGGCAAAAGAACAAATGAAACATGTAGGTCATTATTCAAAGATTTTAGAAAACGTATTAGAAAACCAACAAATTTAGAAAAACTTGAAATTTATAGTGATGGAAATTTTTCTTATCAAACTATCCTTGCTGAATTTTTTGATGAAGAAAAAATTGATTATGGCCAATTAATCAAAATAAAACAAGGAGGAAAGTTAGTTGATAAAAAGAAAATTATTGTTTATGGTAATCCAAAAGTTGATGATATAGAAACAACAACTGTTGAATGTATTAATGGCATATTAAGGGAAAGATTATCAAGATTAGTTAGAAAAACAAAATCATTTGCTAAAGATAAAAAAATGATTATAGCTGCAGTAGAACTATTCAAATTCTACTGGAATTTTATAAAACCATTGCATGGAAAAGCAACGCCAGCAATGGAAGAGAACATTACAAGTAGAATTATGACGTGGGGAAGTTTTTTACATATGAAATTAAGTGATATTAATTAGGACACTACCGAAAATTTCAGACATTGATTCAAATAAGCTATAGGAATTTATGCAAAGAAGGTCTCCTTCATTTAAATTTGAAGAGAAAAATATTGAAGAATATTTACTGAATTTGGAGGTCGCAAAAAGGAACGCAGAGATTTCGATAAAAAATGTGGGGGTGTTGTTTTTTGCAAAAGATATCAGAAGAATGTTACCCCAAAGTGAAATAAAACTGGTACGCTTCAAAGGAATCCAAGCTGTGGATATACTAGACTCAAGATTTGTCAATGGAACAATCCTTGAAAACCTCAAAGAAGCAGATGACTTTATCACGAAGAACACACGGACAGCACTAAAAATAGAAAAACTAGAAAGAGAAGAGATCTCAGAATATCCCAAGGCAGTAATTAGGGAAGCTCTGGTAAATGCATTGGCTCATCGAGATTATTTTAGCAAGGATTCAATACAAATAAACATCTTCGATGATCGCATTGAATTCATAAATCCAGGTAGGCTCCCCAATGGGCTTAGCATGCAGATACTAGGAACTCTTTCAGTTCGAAGAAACCCACTTACATATTATCTTCTGAGGGAGATTAAACTGATGGAAGGTTTTGCTACAGGTATTCCACGGATGCGCTCAAGTTTAAAGAAAGCTGGTTTACCTGAGCCAAGATTTGAAGAGCTTGGAAGTTTTTTCAGAGTTACACCTGACTTTCCAATTCTGACCTAAGATTTAAACTCCTGCTTTTGATTTCTATTC
>CAYVTJ010000062.1:0-7430 GCA_964454475.1 Microcaldota archaeon
TTCGTTTTTGCCTGATTTTCAGAGGTAAGCCGGAATGAATTTAAAGTCTTACCTTGTCACCAAAACAATTAAGTATTGCTTGATTGTAATTTTTAACATCATTTTCAGGTGTGAATATGACTGTTGATAACTCAAACATTCTTCCTTGGACAGAGAGATATAGGCCCTCCGGTCTTGATGAAGTTGCAGGCCAGGATGACGCTGTCAATAGCTTGAAATCCTTCGTGGATTCGAGAAGTATGCCCAATCTCCTCTTCTCCGGACCTCCAGGGGTAGGAAAAACCACGTGTGCTCTTGCCCTTGCAAAGGATCTCTTTGGAGAGGATTATCGTGGGAATTTCCTTGAACTCAATGCTTCGGATGAAAGGGGGATTGACGTGGTCCGGGGAAAGATAAAGGATTTTGCCAGGATGATGGCATTGCATGATGTACCTTACAAGCTCATCTTCTTGGACGAGGGTGATGCCCTGACATCAGATGCCCAGCATGCTCTCAGGAGGACGATGGAATCAACATCGAGTGCTACGAGATTTATCATATCTGCCAATTATTCATCAAAGATTATAGAACCCTTGCAGAGCAGATGCGCAGTATTTAGATTCCTGCCTCTCAGGGAAGGGGACATGAAGAAGATGCTGGCAAGGATTTCTGAAAGTGAACGTTTGATCGTGGATGATCAGGCATATCATGCGATTTTCTATATAACGGAAGGAGATATGAGAAGGTCCATCAATCTTCTGCAAGGATGTGCATTGCATTCTAAGAAGATCGATAAAGAACTTGTCCATAAGGTCGGCAGCAGGGCAAAGCCCGAGGAGGTCGCCAGGATGGTTCAGCAAGCAATATCCGGGGATTTCAATAGTGCAAGAAGCCAACTCGATACTCTGATCATATCATATGGATTGAGTGGCGAGGATATCCTTCTTCAGATATACAAAGAGATACCGAAAATAGATATTCCCGAGAAAAAGAAGATAGAGTTGATAGACAGGATCGGTGAATACAATTTCAGGATGGTTCAGGGGGCAAATGAGAGGATTCAATTGGAGGCGCTCCTCGCCCAGTTTGCATTGGAGGGATCATGATGGATTTGCGTATGGTCTTTTTTCTTCTTCTTTTGACCTGCACCGTTTTTCCGAACGTGGAAATGGTCCAGATTGTCGAAGAGAGAAGTTTTGGTGATGAGGCCCTTCCTGAATTTTTATATTCTATAAACGTGGATTGCAGCAACAAGCTCATTATTCAGGAGATTTTTGATCAAGATGTCAACCCTGTTCAGGGTGCAAAATCCTATCTGAAGTATCATCAATACTCCTCTCCCCTGCTATCTTCCAAGATAAGTGGTGAGGAGGGGGGGGTGGTTCATTCTCTTCCCGGGGATCCAAAAAAAATGACACACTTATTTGTTATAGTGATCGAGAAGAGCGGTTTCCGTAAAAAAGAGGTACATTTCGATATAAGGATCTGTGTTGAATCTGATGAAGATCTCGATGATCAGGATGATGCTGAAACATCCTCGAATGACACCAGCATTCCCGAAGATGAGATTTTACCAGAAGATGGTGAAACTGAAATTCCCGAAGAGGAAGTGATTCCAGAGGAAAGCACCACTCCGGAAGATGGTGGTGAGGGGATAGATCAATTAGAGCAACAGGAAGATTCTGATGAAGTAGAAGAAGAGCCGGAAGACATTCTTCCGGAAAATGATTCACTGGAAACAGAAGAGCCGGAAGCTGCCGCAGATATTGCTTGTCCGCTTCCATTCATACTGCTCGCTCTCCTATTTGCCCGAGTGGTATGATGAGGATGGAGAATGATTTCATAGGAACCGTGGAAGTGGAAGATGGTGCCTATTATGGTTCGTTCACGGCAAGGGCTAAACAGAACTTCCGATTTAGCAGGATGAAGGTTCACGGTAGGATGATCAAGGCTATTATCATGATAAAGAGATGTGCCGCCTGCGCCAACAAAGAACTTGGCTGTCTTGATCCTTCCGTCGCTGATGCGATAGTCAGGGCCTCTGATGAGGCTCTTGATGGAAGATTCGATTCACAGTTTATCCTGGATGCATTCCAGGCCGGGGCAGGGACTCCACTTCATATGAACGTTAATGAAGTGCTTGCGAACAGAGCAGAAGAGATATTGGGGGGAGAGAAGGGGGAGTATCGGTTTGTCCATCCAAATAATCATCTCAACATGTCCCAAAGCTCTAATGATGTCGTACCTTCTGCGATGAGAATGGCCTCCATAGGCCTGTCAGGAAAGCTTCTGCAGGAAGCTGAATCGTTGAAGGACATACTTCTGAAGAAGTCCAGGGAACATCGCAACTCATCAAAAATCGGCAGGACTCACCTCCAGGATGCAGTGCCCATGACTTATGGCCTCACATTCGGGGCATATTCAAAAGCAATTGAGAAAGACATCGAATGGATCGCAGATTCAGTCAATGGTATGCGACCGCTCGGAATAGGGGGCACTGCTACAGGTAGCGGCATCAACACTCACCCGGAATTCAGGAAAGTCATCATCAGGGAATTGAACCGGACAATGAATCTGGAATTAGCCGATGATCCGGTTGATATGACCGCCAATATGAATGATGTACTCTCCTTTTCATCATCACTCAAAGCATATGCATCGACATTGAATCGCATAGCTAATGACCTGCGTTTCTATTCGTCAGGGCCAAAAGCAGGAATCTCGGAGATTACCCTTCCAGAAGTCGAACCCGGTTCATCAATCATGCCCGGCAAGTTAAATCCCTCGATCCCGGAAGCTGTGAATATGATGGCTTTTCAGGTAATGGCCAATGATCTTGCTGTTCTGCTGGCAGGGCAGTCTGGACAGCTGGAACTTAATTTCATGACGCCTCTTGCATCACATAATATCTTACAGAGCCTAGAGCTTTTGACCAACGGAACAGTTATGTTCAAAGAATGCGTGATGGGTTTGGTTGTCGATAAAGCAAGATCGCAGGCCAATCTGGATAATGCTTTCGGATATGCAACCGCCTTCAATCCATATCTTGGCTATAAGCAGGTATCACTCCTGGTGACCGAGGCTCATGACAGAGATGTCAAACTGAAGGATCTGATCATCGAGAAAGGTTTGATGGAAAAGGAAGATATCGAGAGAGTGATCAAAAGTGCGGGCGGTCCCTCCAGGATTGACCAGGAGATAAAGAAAAGAGTAGCTAAAAAGACTAAGAACTGATTTTCTTCATTTTATCAAAGATGTTCCCAGGAATATTCCGATCGAAAGTATCCGGGACGATTCTCCCCTTTTCAGGTTCTTTGACTGTTTCGGCTATCGCTTCTGCAGCAGCAATTTTCATCCTGTCAGTGATCTTTTTCACTTTGAGTTTCAGGATGGCCCTCAGGAAGCCTGGAAAGCAAAGGGAGTTGTTTATCTGATTAGGATAATCGCTACGGCCTGTCCCAAAGATATCGATATTGAGTAATTTTGCCTGCTCCAGTGAGATTTCAGGAGTTGGATTGGAGAGTGCAAATACAATCGACGGCTTTCTCATGGCGTTGATCGTATCTATGCCGAGGGATCCCGGCTTTGCTGCAGATATCAGGACATCCGCATCTCTGAAACCCTGGATTGCACCTGAATAATTTTCAGGATTTGTAAATCCGCATATGTCTTTCTTTTGTCTGCTTAGATTCTCCCGTCCATCATGTATCGCTCCATTGCTGTCGAACACAGTCAGATTCTTGAATCCAGCACTCTTGAGGAGCCTGGCTACACCGTATCCAGCGCTTCCAGCTCCAATTAATCCTATTTTGGCATCCCGATCCCTTTCGATAATCTTAAGTGCATTGATGAGTCCTGCCAGGACAACTATGGCAGTGCCATGCTGGTCATCATGGAATATTGGGATGTCCAATTCTTCTGTAAGACGTTTTTCTATGTCGAAAACTTTGGGTGTTTCGATATCCTCAAGGTTTATGGCCCCAAAAACAGGAGATATTGCTTTTATGGTTGATATTATCTGTTCAGGATCCTTTTCCGCAAGGCAGATCGGGAAAGCATCTATCCCTGCAAATTGTTTCATGATTAATGCCTTCCCTTCCATCACAGGAAGTGCCGCTTCCGGACCGATATCACCAAGCCCCAGAACCCTCGTGCCATCGCTTATTATCGCAACAGTGTTTCCCTTCATTGTAAGCTCATAAACGAGCTCTTTTCTGGCTGCGATCTCTCTGCAAGGCCCTGCGACTCCCGGCGTATAGAACATAGCGAGATCATCGGCATTACATATGCTTGCTTTCGCCCTGATTCCTATTTTTCCTCTTAGATTCCTGTGAATATCGGACACACCCATAATCTGCGAGTTCCATGGAAGGTAATTTAAGTTTATGTGGTTTTGACTTTACAAGGGATATTATTCAGTGGGATGGCTCATGGAATTGCAGAAATCATCCTCCCTGCTTTAGATGCCATGGGCATTAATCTCGCAAAGAAATACTCTCGAAATTTGATAAAGATGAAAGTTTTCGTCATGAATATCATCAAAGGAGGAAATGGGCTCGAAACACAACTCCAAAGGTAAGAATTTAGTTTTTGCCCGCACTCATATGCTTCATCGTCTGATATGGGTATTCTTATCAGCAGTCGTCTCCAGAAAACCAAGGCTCCTGCAGTCGACAACTGTGATTCTACGGGAAAATTTTAAATTGATACCTCCAAAGTGTTCAGTTTAAGAGTTCAATCATGGCAAAGGATGGCACCCAGAAAGGACTAACCCAGGAATCGTCTAATAAAAGCCGCGTTTTTAACATCATCCTCTATCAGGGAATTCACTCCTGATAGGTAATTTTTCAGGATTCTCCCTGTAATCTCACAGTGTTCGTTATCAGGTTCATAATCAAACCGATCCACGACTTTTTCGATTCCTTCTTTTACTGGTTTTGGCATCTTCGCAAGATTTTCCAGGTTCAAATATCTAACAGAATCTTCCAGATCAGCATCCATCTTGATATAAATATCACGGACATCATCAAACTCTTTCTCGGATAATGCGCCAATCCCCAGAAGTTCGGGAGGGATGCCTATGGAGTAGAATGCGGAACAGAATTTTATAGCTCTAGGCAGTGTTATCCCTTTCAGGGATCTTGCATAGCCAAACAATCCGACATGGAGCTTCCTTGCACGCCTTGACGGGATATATTGGGTCAGTCCATTGATCAGATCTGCCATCGATGTTATCTGCTTTTGATAGGTTTTCGTTATCTTTGATACGCAGGAAAGAGCCCTCTCTTCATCAATGGAGAGGGGTGGTTTTCTGCCAGTATGTTCCAGCATGTCAACCGCATTGGAGACATCCCGGAACGGATGATCATACTTGAAGGATGATTGGAGGGTATATGTCTGGACGCTTGGATATTCCTCCCCGCAATTAGTCACCTTGTCAGGAGCGAAATTGCCCCTGAACGGCGCAGATCCAACCCCTATTATGGGCAATATCTCCACAGATGTTTCCTCCTCTAGCAGATGGAACCTCATCAATGCGATCTTCGCCAGAAGAACAGCGCTGACCGAACCGTAATTCAGGGCCGGGTCGCTTCTTGCAAGGAATACTCTCTGGTACTCGTACCTCTTCCCATCAATATACCTTTTTACAATATCCTTGGATTCCATGAATGCATCATAATCCTCAAAAAGCGGTATTACGTTTATGCTTTCAGGTTGGAAGTCACCAACCCATTCTTTCACAGACAGGTCCCCACTGGCAAGAGGGCGGTTTTTCTGTCCTATTATCATCTTTTCATAATAATTCCTGATTCTCTCCAATTCAGAGAATTTAGTAGTCATTGGAAGAATAGTCTCAAAAACAGGAGCCGTATCATAGCCGAGAAGGGATGCCGCATCATAAGCCCTTGGGATGCTCTGGAGGGTCTCGAGAAGAATTTTCCCCTGTCCTGTTTCTACGGACGGATTAGGGACTCTATATGTAAGAAAGAAGTCCTTCCCAAGAGTATTCTTCTTAAAGAAATGGGTATATCTTGTCAACAGTTTTTCAACGACCTGGTTGTCTACTGATTTTCCTTCACTGTCCCACATTTGTTCGGTTATTCCTAGTTGGGAGAAAACATAGAACGCCTCTTTGACTTCCCCTTCTCCTGCTATAACATCGGTATCTGAGAAAAAAGGGGAGGTTATATTATCCGGGTGTTGGGTGCTCATGCATCTCGGTATCTTCATTACAATTACCTCTGGAATTATCCGTTCCTATTTGTCATGCCTTTTTTAAGTGGCTTGCTTCCAGACATTACTTTTCAATCTTCTCTGCTTGGCATCGCTTTTGCTATCGAAGCCAGATTTAAATAGTTTCCTCTAGTAGCCTAATAACTAGGTGATACCTCTTGATAGAAAGCTTGAAAAGATCATTCGATTCGTTCAGTAGACATCCCTTCATATTCGTTTGGGGATCGTTGGTCTACATACTCATGCTTATCGTGTTTTTGCTTGCGGCAGTAGGATTCTTCCTGCTGTATTTCATCATATCCTCCATATTCGGTCTTCCGATGGGTATAACCGAAATTCCTACCTTGATAGTGGCAGGCGTCCTTGGATTCATCTTATTGTTCTTCCTGAGTGGCCTTAGTGCAGGGTTGTCCATGACGTACCATAAAGCAATCACCAAGAGCAAGACCTGTTTTGTCGAATTCTATGATTATGCTGTCCGAAGATCTCCTGTTGTTTTTGGGGTTTTGCTTCTGAGAGATTTCATAACCATTCTGATCGTAGGTCCGGTGATCGGTCTTTTCGTATTCTTTCTTGAGGATATAGAATATATGGATATGCTTGTCGGATTGTACGCTCTTTTTTCCGTTTTCGTCGTTCACATGCTCTTCACCCCTGCTATCATAGCGGCAGGAGCCTTCAACGATGATTTGTTCAGTTCTCTCAAGAAGGGTTTTCAGCTCATAAAAAGCAGGCATATAAATTTCATAGGTCTTTATATTGTTTTCGCAATAGGATGGTTTATGAATTTTATACCATTAATCCAGCTTTTCAGTTTGTTTTTCTTCTATCCGCTGGCATATACGGCATTGATTGTCATGATGGAAAAGGGAAACTGGTCTGGACAAGCGCGTGGTTAGGGGGCTATTCACATGAATCGCGTATATGCAGTAGAAACTTCAAAAAAACAGGATTTAAATACCATTCTCGAAGCCGATCCTTATTCTGAAGATAGTTTTGCAAGGGTTGGATACAAGCTCAGAGATGGTTCTGCCATCGACGAGGATTCTGGCAAGATTTATGTCTATATCTCAGCCTCAGAAGATTTTCTATCAAAAGCCGACGAAAAGATGAAGAATGTCGCCGAAATCCTTGATGATGAGCCGACAGAGCGGATTGCCTGTAAGATCAAAGAAGAGGAAGAGGCAGCGGCTGCAGGTCTTGGGGATATCTTTGGC
>CAYVTJ010000063.1:0-1227 GCA_964454475.1 Microcaldota archaeon
CAGGTCTGGAAAACGTGTAAAACGGATATTTTGGCACCCACTCTTTTTGCCGTCAGTTTCTTAGGTTGCACCACAACAGTTGGGAGGTTCTGTGGGAGGAGGGGCCACCCCCTAAAACCATGCCATTTGATGAATTTCAGCGATATCCTTCTTCATCGTCTGCCATCACAGATTAATTTCCAGGTCTCAGGAAAAAATCCAGAGTACTGCTATCACTTCTAATAACAAGCTCCTGGGGAAAGCCACCAGAATGACTCCATCCAACGATAAGAGAATCCCCCTCCTGCCTAAAGGAAGGAGAATCAGGTGACGGGGAACGAACATTGAACCTTCTACTGTATGCATTCGTATCTGGTTCAGGAAAACGGCACAACTCGACAACCGTTTCAGAACCTGACATGAATAGGAAAAGACTGTCCTGAAAATGATGAAGTGTTATCCCAGACGCTGAAAAATCCGGCCAATGCCTGGAAACCTCCACCGATTCAAAAGTATGCACCTCGCCTAATACGCTTACAGCGCTTAGTCTGCCGCTTTCACCAAGGATATAAACCAATTCTCCCTCATTCCCTATGGTGAAATCGACAGGTTCGCTCTGAAGCGATCTGGAATGATTTATTGTAATAGTATTCGCCGGCCAACCTGGAAGAGTCTCATCCCCAGATTGCACATGGTCTGTTCCAAGAGTCACCACTATCTTTGTTTCAGAGATAAGAATCGTTCTCCCCTCCCCACAAATCATCCCCAAATATTCACCACCGCTCATACGAAGATTCCTGGGGACGCTAACTTCTGCAGAACTGGTTTGACCCCCTTCAGAAACTGTTAATATTCCCCTCTCAACATCAAGAGAACAACTCGTTGAACCATCTGAATATGAAAAAGAAGGCAGGTCGCTATTCCTTCCGGAAAAAAAAGCAGAGTCATCATTCCTTCCAGTAACCTGCTCCAACTCAGACATCCTATCTTGAGGATTGGATAGGAATTCCGGGGATCTTGCTGTTGCCGCACTTGAAAAAAATAAAGAGGATGAAAGAATCATGCCGGATATGACCTTTGTTAGATTCTGCGTTGGATTCCGTTTTGACTTGTGATCACTTCGTATCTTTTTGTTCTTAAATTTCACTAAACCACCAAGCAAACAACTGTTCTATTGTTTTTTAGCGTTATCTTCTTAGTTCCTCACTCAATTCATTACGCTCAGCAGCGGTGAGAGGCTCCCCATTC
>CAYVTJ010000063.1:1237-7396 GCA_964454475.1 Microcaldota archaeon
AACCCGAACATCGGTATTACGCACGAGTTCCGCTAATTGGCCAGGAGTAACCTCCCCAGAACTCAGATTCTCACTTTCCTGAAGATTTGAAGGAATTTCAATGTTATAGTTTTCAGCCGTCTCACCCTCTCCAACTTGGATAGTAACGATCCTATTACCCTCTTCATCATGTTGTGCTTCTTGTTCAGGACTTATCGTCACCCGCCTTTCAGACTCAGAGCCCAGATTTAAAGGTCTCAAAGCTGCCTGTGTATCTTGATCAAACCTCTCCACTGCCTGTCTACCAGCTTCCTCCATCGCATCCCTTACCCGTACATATCTAATCAAATCTCGACGCTCGGCTTCGGTGAGGAGCTTAGTACTAGAATCCACTCGTGTTGCTGCTGAAGTATAAACACTCACATTTGGATTGTTTAGGAGATCTCCTAATTGATCATTATTCAACTCTTGTTGGCCAGCATATTGGTCGCGAAGGTCACTAGGAAGCACAAAATCATACCGTTCATCTCCAATTTCGACATCGTTAAAGATTTGTTCGTTGTTAGTAAGATTGTTTCGCTCCGGGACTGATTCCAGCGGTATGGGGCCTCGTAATTGAGCATCTAGCCTACTCGTATTCACAGAGCTAGCCTGTCTATTTTCAACATCATGCATGATATTATACACCTCTTCCATATCTCCGGGCCTAACCTTCTGCATATCACCGGGCAAATTCGTTCCAGGGCTCCATCCTCCAGAGATTTCATCCAACATTCTTTGAGCAAGTTCATCTGTATAACCTGCATTTGTAAGGTTATCCAACATAGCCGCACTCACTTCTTCCTGGGAATATGTGGGCTTCTCCTCTTCTTCCGGTTCTCGTGTCACAGGTCCTGCCATTTTATCACCATTCATTCAATTCATTATACAATTTACAATTAAATGATGAAACATTTTAAAAAACTTACAGGCATATTAAAAATCACAAATAATTCTGAAGTGATTTGTTATGGACGAGTATCATAGACCGAAAAACAAAAAGGTAGTATCGGGAACAGGAGGGCGAAAAGGAAAATTCAGGGACAAGAAACTTGCCCACATAGGAGGTTCATTCACATCAACGAAAGTAGCTGATGAATCGGTAAGAGTCCCCAAAAGAGGACGGGGCGGGGATGAAAGATCGAAGCTGAAGAAGGCGGCCCATGTTAATGTGGTAACCAGTGATGGAACGAAAAGAACCAAAATCCTTCGTGTCGTTGACAGCCACAACAAGGATTTCATCAGAACCAACACTATTACTAAGGGAGCTGTCCTGGAAACAGAACTGGGAAAAGTGACCGTCACAAACAGAGTAGGCCAGGACGGTCAGGTAAACGGAATTATGGGACCCCCCTCTTAGCCGAAATAACCAGCTGAAACTATTGCAAAATCCAAGGATTCATTGATTTTACTTATTAACGTATTTTTCCTTTCTTAACTAAAGAAGTTGTAATCCCTTTTCCATCAGCAATAAGCTTATGATTTTCATGGAAAGCGCAATAATCTTTGATGGATAAATCGATCTTTTCAAAGTCATTTATGTCGACATGCGGTCTTGGATCAGAATCCATGTTTTCAATAGTCACTTTGGTTCCTGCATCGCATTCAGGGCATTCAAGTATCTCAATAAGGTTTCCTTCGGATTCAGCAACAAGAAGCATTCCCTGTGATTCCACCCCTCTCAATTTTGCAGGCATGAGGTTCCTGACAACCACCACTCTTTTTCCGACAAGATCCTCTTTTCTGATATGATATGCCAAACCAGACACCACCTGGATGTCCTTCTCTCCCAGTCTTATTTTCTCAATATAAAGCTTATCAGCATCAGGATGCCGATCTACAGCGATTACTTCGCCCACCTCCAGATCAAGATCATGGAAACGTACTTCCCGCTTTTTCCCGCCAGAGAACCTTTTCCTCAATACCTCTATCTCGGAATCCTCGAGTTTCTTGAAAAGCATCCTGACATCTCCAAGAGGAGAGCCTGCATCAAGGGAAAGCCTTCCTAGATCATCCCACCCTCTTCTGCTTATTCCAAGCATTTGGAAGACGCTTTCGGAGGTCTCGGGAAGCCATGGTTCAAGCAGTATGGCACTATCCTTAACCTGATTGGCCAAAACCCATAAAACAGTATTCGCCCTCTCAGGTTGGTTTTTGACAAGCTCCCAAGGCCGATTATCCTGGAAATACTTGTTGCTGTTCCTGACATGGCCCATTGCAATATGGATTCCATCCTTTATAGCGACCGAATCCATGGAATCCTGAACATCGGATATAACCTTCTTCTGTTCTTCCAGGAATACCTTGTCTTTCTCTTCAATGCTTCCTTCCGGGATCTTTGCCTCAAAATTCCTTTTCAGAAAAACCATGGTTCTGTTAACCAGATTGCCCAAATTCGCAAGCAACTCGTTGTTATTCTTGTCCTGGAAATCCTCCCAAGTGAAATCCGAATCCGAGGATTCCGGACGATTGGTAAGAAGATAATACCTCCAGACATCCGAGGGGATGCCTGTCTCCATGGCATCAGTTCCAAAGACGCCAACACCCCTGGATTTCGAGAATTTGCCGCCTTCATAATTCAGGTATTCAGTAGTGCTGATATGATAAAGCATTGTCCAATTCTCCCTGGTACCAAAAAGTGTCGCAGGAAAGATCACAGTGTGGAAGGGCACATTGTCTTTCCCCATAAATTGATAGAGGTGGACATCTCCTGGATTCTGCCACCAGTCCTCCCATTCGTCTGTTAGATTGGCAGTGATCGATATGTACCCTATCGGGGCCTCAAACCAGACATAGACCACCTTGTCCTCAAAACCTTTGATGGGCACATTCACCCCCCATTTCAAATCCCTGGTTATAGCCCTCTTCCTGAGCCCTCTATCCAGCCAGGATTTTGATATCTTATAAGAATTATCACTCCAAAAACCAATCTTGGACTGATGTTCTATCCAAGTCTTGAGCTCATCTTCAAAATGGGAGAGGTCGATAAAGAGGTGCCTCGTGGTTCTCATTACCGGCTTGGTGCCTGATATCTTGCTTACCGGATCCTTTAGCTCATCTGCATGGAGGAGATGTCCGCACTTGTCGCATTGGTCCCCTCTTGCATCCTCATAACCGCAGAAGGGACAGGTGCCTTCCAGAAACCGATCGGCAAGAAACATTCCTGCCTTCTCATCATACCATTGTTCGCTCTCTCCATCCACCAGATGGCCTTTGTCATACAATTGTTTAATTATCTCCCGGGTTATCTCAGTATGCTTGGGTGTGCTTGTCCTTCCGAAGATATCAAAACCGATGTTGAACCATTCATATACCCTCTTGTGCACCTCATAGTATTTATCACATATCTCCTTCGGAGATGCCTTCTCCTCACGGGCTTTTATCTCAGTAGCGGTTCCGTACTCATCAGTACCGCATACATAGATGCATTCGAACTTCCTTGATTTGCAGTATCTCGAGAAGACATCTGCCGATAAGACACACCCGATGATATTCCCAAGATGCGGGACATTATTCACATACGGCAAAGCTGATGTTACAAGAATTTTTTTGCTCATAGAATCACTCATCAATAACAATGGATATGAGCAGGTCCAATTAAAGGACTATCGCAATATCCTGCGGTTTAAAATCAGGAAGATCAAAAACACAATATTTAAAATTACAATACATAAAAATATACCTATTATGACAGTAATAAAACCGCGGCTTCGCCGATCATCAGTCATGAGGCGTCTCCGAAATAACGGGAACAGAAGTCCTGTCCTGGCAAAACATCTCCTTGATACCTGCAGATCCGAACCTGAGCTTAGCAAGCGAATCCGGCAGATCGAAGAGGTAAAAACCAGGATGAGAAGCGAAGGCGTTCTTAACAAAAACCTTGATGCATATGCCCTCCTTTTCCAGGATAAGAACGAGGCTTCAGAATCGAGGAGGAGGATGGTGGATGGCTTGGAAAGTGCGGGCCTTGGAAAAAGACAATCATCAGTGATAGCCGATGCCATCACGGCCAATGCATCAGAACTTAATCAAAAGGCATTCATAGATGTGATATTTGTTATGGCTAAAGAGGCCATATCCGCTAATGTGCCTCCTTTCATAGTAAAGGATATTATCAAGGAAAATGCATCGAACGGGATACCCCTCCTCTTCTCAAGGCTTTGCATAAAACATTCGGGATCAAAAGGAATGGAACCAAACATATGCGAGAAGAAGCTTCTGGAAAAGATTGAAAAAGCGATATCAATTATGTAGCCTTTTTATTGTTTGATGGACAGGTAATCAGCATGGAAAATCTGAAAAGGATACAGAAACTAAGGCGGGAGCTGGGACTTACCCAAAAACAGCTCTCCAGCATAGCGGGAGTCTCACAATCATTGATTACAAAGATAGAGACAGGAAAGCTGGATCCGTCCTACTCGAAAGCGTCCCAGATCCTCTCCGCTCTTGAGAACATCAAAAGAAAAGAGAACACCACCGCCCGGCAGCTTATGATTGAGAAGATTATCTCGATCAAGAATTCCGATAATCTCGAGAAAGCGGCAGTGATTATGCAAAATAATGGAATATCCCAGCTTCCGGTCATAGAATCCGAAATAAGCATCGGGAGCATATCCGAAAGCACCATCCTTGAAGCGATCTCGGATGGACGATCGCTTAAATCCGTAAAAGTGGGCGAATGTATGGATGACAGTTTCCCCCTCATCTCGGAAGATTGTGTTGTCGATGTATGTGCGGATCTGCTAAGGCACTACCCTGCCGTACTGGTGGGACGAAGAGGCAGTATCAAAGGAATAATCACCAAAGCAGATCTATTACAGGTGGTTTGATTACAGCATACTTATCAAAAACAGAAGGGATCAAGGGTTCGATAAAGAACCTTCCCGAAGATTTTATTGTTGAGGAAATTGGTGTTGACGGTACTGTTTTCGGTGTTGATGGTTTAAAGGAATACCCTGATGAAGAAGGGGAATTCGTCCATTTCATCCTGCAGAAAAAAAACTGGTCCACTGCAGGAGCTCTCAGGGAGATTTCGAAAAGGCTGGGCGTGGGTCAGAAAAGGACCTCGCAGGCGGGAACCAAGGACCGCAGAGCTATTACGACCCAACTATGTTCCATTTTCGGGGTAACAAAGGAGAGGATTCTTGAAGTAAAGATCAAAGACATCAGAATAAACGGTGCCTGGAAGGCCCCTGACAAGGTAAAAATGGGCGCTCTCCTCGGGAACAGATTCAGGATAAGAGTGAATGGCGCTGTTGCCGATTCGGAAAAGAAGACTGGTCTAATAATGGAAGAGCTCGGTGGATGTTTTCCGAATTATTTCGGATCTCAGCGTTTCGGGTCAGGGAGGAAAAACACCCATAGGATAGGCCTGCATCTCATAAGAGGAAGATTTGACAAGGCGGCAGAGGAATTTCTAATCCGGCAGGAAGGGGAAACAAACGAAGAGGCTGTCAAAGCGAGAGAAGAGCTTGGGAATACCTGGGATTACAAAAGAGCACTCATGCATTTCCCTAAGAACATGAGTCTTGAGAGATCCGTGATGGCCCATCTTGCCGAACATCCGAATGACCATGCGAATGCACTGAGAAAGCTTCCGAGAAGCATTCTTCTTCTCTTTGTCCATGCATACCAGTCCTACCTGTTCAACAGGATACTCTCGGACAGGATCAAAGAGGATGAGCTTAGGGCCGAAGAGGGGGAATTCCGCTGCGGGGAGAGAATGGGCTTCCCTGACATCTGCAATAGGGGGAAGGATGGAAAATGGATTGTCGGGAAGATTATCGGATATGAAACAGAGCTGAATGAAAGGGAAGAGCTTCTTCTTGCCAAAGAGGGTATAGGAAAGGAGAGCTTCAAAATTCCGCACATGCCGGAGCTTGGATCAAAAGGGACTTTCAGGACTTTGATGTGTCCATTGAAAGACTTCTCATTCGCAGATGATATGTTCAGGTTCGAGCTTCCTCCCGGATGTTATGCGACTTCTGCTTTACGGGAGTTTATGGATGAAAAACCATAACCCTCTCTCGCAATAATCCAACCATCTCTGATGCCCCTGCGGCTTAATAAGAGATTCCGATTGTGGAAACTTAACCTCGCCAGTTTCAACCCTGCTCACGCTGATTCTTTGCCTCAAAACCA